>NZ_JALPKP010000016.1:0-104886 GCF_051383635.1 Geodermatophilus sp. CPCC 205506
AAAGGGGTTGTTACTTGGCACTGACTTTCGGCACGCTGTTGAGTTCTCAAGGAGCGGACGCGCTCCAACGCCAGCCTTTTGGGCCTTTGCTCGAGGCGGTGTCTCGACTGTACTCCGCGCTCCGCAGCAGTCAAACCGCGGGGGTTCGACCGGCGGTTGACCAGGCTGGCGGCCCGGTCCGTTCTCGCGCGGTGCAGGGAGAACGATACACGCGCCGGAGGGGGTCGTGCACGGGGGGTCCGGAGGGGCTCCCCCTCCCGTCGACCGCCGGCCGTTTCCGCAGGTCCGCGGCTTGCGCGCGGCGGGGCAAGCGCGGGCCCACCCGACGCGGGGCCCGGGGAGGAGTCCGTCGCGTCGTCAGGCCACGCCCCGCGGCCGGAACTGGACGCTGACCCGCGGCCCGACGGCCTTGGCCGTCATCGGGATGCAGTGCTCCCACGTGCGCTGGCACGAGCCGCCCATCACCACGAGGTCGCCGTGCCCCAGGGGGAAGCGCAGGCTCTCGCCGCCCCCGACGGGACGGAGCACGAGCGGCCGCGGCGAGCCGAAGGAGACGATGGCGACCATCGTGTCGGCGCTCCGCCCGCGGCCGATCCGGTCGCCGTGCCAGGCGACGCTGTCCCGCCCGTCCCGGTAGAGGCACATCCCGGCGCTGACGAACGGCTCTCCGAGCTCGGGGCCGTAGTGACTGTTCAGCGCCGTGCGCGCCTCCGCGAGGAGAGGGTGCGGCAGCGTCTCCTCCGCGCCGTACCACCGGAGCAGCCGGGGGACGGCGACCTCCCGCTCATACATCTGCCGGCGGTCGGCGCGCCAGCCGATGTCCCCGAGCAGCACCTCGAGCACCGCGTCCGAGCCGCTGACCCAGCCCGGCAGGTGATCGACCCAGGCACCACGCGCGAGGTGGTGCCGGGTCACGGCGAGCGGCCCCACGGTGGGCTCCTCGGCGAGGTCCCACATCGACGGCTGGTGCGCGAGCGACATGCCGCGGAGGCTACGCCGGATCGAACAGGTGTACGACCCCTAGGCGGTCAGGGCGAGCGCGAAGGGCAGCACCCGCGAGGCGCCGGCCAGCCGTAGCTCCCGCCCCGCGACGGTCATGGTCCAGCGCGAGTCGGCGAGGTCGTCGACGAGCAGGACCGGCACCGGCCCGAGCGCACGCAGCTGCTCGCGGAGCTCGGGGCCCACCACGATCCGCTGCCACACACCCGCCAGCCGGAAGGCGCTGTTGCCACCGGGCCCGCCGGTCGGGCCCCCGGAGACCAGGGACAGCTCGCCGAGGTAGGGCAGCCGGCCCAGCCCGGCCAGCCCCTGGGCGAGGCCGGTGACCAGCCGGGGCCGGCGCCGCGAGGGGACGGCGACGACCGCGGCCGGCCGCTCGGTCCAGTCCCAGGCGCCCAGCACGCGCGCGCACGCGCGGATCAGTTCGTCGTCGGGCGGGACGTCGGAGATCGACCGCTGCACGGGGACGTCGAACGCGGCGTCCGGGTCCTCCTCGATGCCGGGCGCCTCGTGGTCGAGGGTCACGACGCCGCCCACGCCGTCGTCCCCGAGGAGGGTGCGCAGCCGCTGACCCCAGCCCAGGTCGGTGAGCCGGGCGACGGCGCGGCCCGGGTCGAGCTGCTCGCCGGCGGCGATCTTGCCCTTGACGTCGACGCCGAGCCGGTCGGCGCCGGTGGGCCACTGCGCCCGGGGCGCCAGCTCCACCCCCGGGCGGTCGAGCACCGCCGAGGCCGCCTCGGTCGCGGCGGCGGATACCTGGGTGGCGTACCAGGGACCGGCGCAGACGTCGCAGCGGCCGCACGGCGCGGCGGTCGGGTCGTCGAGGGCCTCCTGGAGGAAGGCCATCCGGCACTGCGCCTCGTCGACCGGCCGCGCGTAGGTGATCATCGCGCGCTGCTCGGCCTCGCGGGTGCGGGTGACCCGGGCGTAGCGGTCGGCGTCGTAGACCCAGGGCCGGCCGGTCGACCGCCAGCCTCCCTGGACCCGCTCCACCGCGCCGTCGACGGCGAGCACCTTGAGCAGCAGCTCCAGCCGGGACCGGCGGACGTCGGCGACCGTCTCCAGCCGCGCGACCGACCAGGCCTTGCCGTCGGCCATCGCGCCCAGCACCGCGGCGGCGTGGTCCTCCCGCGGCATGGACGACGTGGCGAACCACTGCCAGATCGCCAGGTCCTCGGGGCCGGGCAGCAGCAGGACGTCGGCGTGCTCGACGGCGCGGCCGGCGCGACCCACCTGCTGGTAGTAGCTGACCGGCGAGGACGGCGCCCCGAGGTGGACGACGAAGCCCAGGTCGGGCTTGTCGAAGCCCATGCCCAGCGCGGACGTCGCGACGAGGGCCTTGACGTCGTTCGCCCGCAACGCCTCCTCCGCCTCGCGACGGTCGGCGTCGTCCAGCCGGCCGGTGTAGGCCCGGACCTCGTGGCCGGCGTCGCGCAGCAGCGCGGCGGTCTCCTCGGCCGCGGCGACGGTGAGCGTGTAGACGATCCCGCTGCCCGGCAGGTCCTCCAGGTGGGAGGCCAGCCAGGCGAGCCGGGCGCGGTCGGTCGGCAGCCGCAGCACGCCCAGGCGCAGCGAGTCGCGCGCCAGCGGACCGCGCACCGTCGTCACCGACACCCCGCCGGCACCCAACTGCTCGGCGACGTCGGCCACCACGCGCTCGTTCGCCGTCGCCGTCGTGGCCAGCACGGGGGTGCCCGCGGGCAGCGTGCCCAGCAGGTCGCGGATCCGCCGGTAGTCGGGGCGGAAGTCGTGACCCCAGTCGGACACGCAGTGCGCCTCGTCGACCACGAGCAGGCCACAGCGGGCGACCAGCCCGGGCAGCTGCTCCTCCCGGAACCGCGGGTTGGTCAGCCGCTCCGGGGAGACGAGCAGCACGTCGACGTCGTCGGCGGCGAGGCGGGAGGCGACGTCGTCCCACTCCGTCGCGTTGGCGCTGGAGATCTCCACCGCGCGGATGCCGGCCCGCGCGGCCGCCGCCACCTGGTCGCGCATCAGCGCGAGCAGCGGGCTGACCAGCAGGGTCGGGCCCGCGCCGCGGCGGCGCAGCAGCGCCGTGGAGACGAAGTAGACCGCCGACTTGCCCCAGCCGGTGCGCTGCACCACGAGCGCCCGCTCCGAGCGCTCGACCAACGCGGCGACGGCGGCGTCCTGCCCCTCGCGGAACTCGGCGTCGGGCCGGCCGGTCAGCTCGCGGAGGACCTCGAGGGCCTCGGTGGTCAGGGCGGACGGCGGCGCGGCGGTGCTCACGGCTCCCGACAGTAGGCACCCGCGGTGACAGGACCGGCCGCCGCGCGGAACCTGGGGACGGAGGAGGACAATCCACAGACGATGCGACCGCCGGACAACCACGTACACACCAGGTGGTCCTGGGACACCCCCGACTCGGCCACGATGGTGCGCGCCTGCGAGCGGGCCGTCGCCCGGGGCCTGCCCGCCATCGCCTTCACCGAGCACCTCGACTTCACCACGTGGTCACCGGAGGACCGGGCCACCGCCGACGGCCTGGTCGACCGGCACGCCTCACGGCACCTGCCGATCGACGTCGAGGGCTACTTCGCCGAGCTGACCGAGTGCCGGGAGCGCTTCCCGGAGCTGCGGATCTGGTCCGGCGTCGAGACCGGCGAGCCGCACCTGTTCGCCGCGAGCGTCGCCGGCCACCTGCGCGACGCCCCGGTCGACCGGGTGCTGGGGTCGCTGCACTCGCTGAGCCAGGACGGGCGGCTCTACGGCGTCGGCCGCCTCCTCTACCCGGACCCGGACACCACGATGCGGCGCTACCTGGCCGAGGTCGTCGACATGGTGGAGAGCAGCGACGTCTTCGAGGTGCTGGCGCACGTGGACTTCCCGCGCCGGTACTGGCCCGGGGGCAGCGACCGGTACGCGGAGAAGGACTACGAGGAGGAGTACCGGGCGGTGTTCCGCGCGCTGGCCGGCACCGGCCGCGCGCTCGAGGTCAACACGACCAGCCCGCTGGCCTCGGTCGACCAGGTGCGCTGGTTCTACGAGGAGGGCGGCGCCGCGGTCAGCTTCGGCAGCGACGCGCACCAGCCGGCCGTCGTCGGCCAGCACTTCGACCTCGCGGTGGACGTCGTCGAGGCGGCCGGGTTCCGGCCCGGACGCGACTCCTTCGACTTCTGGCGCCGCTGACCGGATTTACTTCAGCGCTGAGGCACTTCCCGGCTAGGGTTCCGGCGTGACCTCCTCCCGCCGCGTCGTGATCGCCCTCGGCGGCAACGCGATGACCGGTCCCGACGGATCGGCGACGCCGGACGCGCAACAGGCGGCGATCGCCGCGGCGTGCGGGCCCATCGCCGAGGTCGTGGCCGCCGGCGTCGAGGTGGTGCTCACCCACGGCAACGGTCCGCAAGTGGGGAACCTGCTGGTCAAGAACGAGCTGGCGGCCCACGAGGTCCCGCCGGTGCCGCTGGACTGGTGCGTGGCGCAGACCCAGGCGACCATCGGATTCACCCTCGCCGACGAGCTCGACG
Organism: Geodermatophilus sp. CPCC 205506; assembly: GCF_051383635.1. NCBI lineage: Bacteria > Bacillati > Actinomycetota > Actinomycetes > Geodermatophilales > Geodermatophilaceae > Geodermatophilus > Geodermatophilus sp. CPCC 205506. The sequence goes on from NZ_JALPKP010000016.1 coordinate 4,488, forward strand.
CCGCCCTCGCCGCCCGCGGCCTGGCGCAGCGCACGGCCGGCCTGGTCACCCGGACGCTGGTCGACGCCGGCGACCCGCACTTCCGCGAGCCGTCGAAGCCGGTCGGCCGCTTCCTCCCCCGGGAGAAGGCCGAGACCTTCATCGCGCACGGCCAGATCTGGGAGGACCGCGGCCCCCGCGGCTGGCGGCGCGTGGTCGCCTCGCCCGAGCCGCGGTCGGTCGTCGACGTCCCGGCGATCTCGGCGCTGGCCGGCGCGGGCTTCGTCGTCGCCTGCGCCGGCGGCGGTGGCATCCCGGTGGTGGACGACGGCGGCGGGGCGCTCCGCGGCGTCGAGGCGGTCATCGACAAGGACCTCACCGCGGCGCTGCTGGCCGCCCAGCTGGGCGCGGACACGCTGGTCATCGCCACCGACGTCCCGAACGTGATGATCGACTTCGGCACGCCGTCCGCCCGGCCGCTCGGCGCGGTCACCGCCGCCGAGCTGCGCGAGCACGCCGCGGCCGGTCAGTTCGCCCGCGGCAGCATGGGGCCCAAGGTGGACGCCGCGCTGCGCTTCGTGACCGGCACGGCCCCCGGCCACGACCAGCCCCGGCGCGCCGTCATCACCAGCCTGGAGCACATCTCCGACGCCGTCCGCGGGGACGCCGTCGGCACCGTCCTCACCGCCCAGTGACCCACCCACCCGACGAAAGGGAACGCCGCGATGCCCGCACCGATCGAGGTCCGCAAGGTCCCCCTGCACAACGTCAGTGACGCGTCCGAGCTGGCCAAGCTCATCGACGACGGCGTCATGGAGGCCGACCGGGTCGTCGCGGTCATCGGCAAGACCGAGGGCAACGGCGGGATCAACGACTACACGCGGATCATCGCCGACCGCGCCTTCCGCGAGGTGCTCCTCGAGAAGGGCTCCCGGTCGCTCGACGAGGTCAAGCAGATCCCGATCGTGTGGTCCGGGGGGACGGACGGCGTCATCAGCCCGCACGCCACCGTCTTCGCCACCCTCCCCGAGGACGCCGTCGAGAAGACCGACGAGCCGCGGCTGACCGTCGGCTACGCGATGAGCGACGTCCTGCTGCCCGAGGACATCGGCCGGGTCGCGATGGTCGAGAAGGTCGCCGAGGGCGTGAAGAAGGCGATGGAGGCCGCCGGCATCACCGACCCGGCCGACGTCCACTACGTGCAGACCAAGACGCCGCTGCTGACCATCGACACGATCCGCGACGCCCACGAGCGCGGCCAGACGACCATCCTGGAAGAGCCGCACGGCTCCATGGACATCTCCAACGGCACGACGGCCCTGGGCATCGCGGTGGCCCTCGGCGAGATCGAGATGCCGACGCAGGAGCAGGTCATGCGCGACCTCTCCCTCTACAGCGCCGTCGCCTCCTGCTCCTCGGGCGTCGAGCTGGATCGCGCGCAGATCGTCGTCGTCGGCAACGCCCGTGGGCACGGCGGCACCTACCGCGTGGGCCACTCGGTCATGAAGGACGCCCTCGACCAGGACGGCATCTGGGCGGCCATCCGCGACGCCGGCCTCGAGCTGCCCGAGCGTCCCCACCACACCGACCTCGGCGACCGCCTGGTCAACGTCTTCCTCAAGTGCGAGGCCTCGCCCGACGGCAAGGTGCGCGGGCGGCGCAACGCGATGCTCGACGACTCCGACGTCTCCTGGCACCGCCAGATCAAGGCGACCGTCGGCGGCGTGACCGCGTCGGTGACCGGCGACCCGGCCGTGTTCGTGTCGGTCGCCGCGGTGCACCAGGGCCCGTCGGGCGGCGGCCCGGTGGCCGCGATCGTCAAGGCCTGACCCCGGCACGAACTGCCCGTTGATCATGGGGTTGTTGCCGCCGAACGCGCCGGTACGGGCGTGTCGGTCGGCAGCAACCCCATGATCAACGCGGATTGAGCCGCGGACTGGGCTGCGAGCTGGGCGGACTGGGCAGCGGGCGTCGAGGGGGGTCAGCGGGAGTAGTGCTCGACGACGAGCTGCTCCTCGCACACGACCGGGACCTCGTCGCGGGACGGCGTCCGCTCCACCCTGGCCACCAGGTCGGCCAGCCGGACCTCGAGGTAGGCCGGCGGGGTCGCGTGCGCACCGGCGGCGGCGACGACGAAGGGCTCCAACGTCCGTGACCGCTGGGCGATCTGCACGAAGTCGCCCGGGCGCAGCCGGTAGGAGGGCCGGTCCACGCGCCTGCCGTTGACCAGGACGTGCTGGTGGACGACGAACTGGCGGGCCTGGTAGATCGTCCGCGCGAACCCGGCGCGGAGCACGGTCGCGTCCAGCCGCGACTCGAGGTCCTGGATCAGCGCCTCGCCGGTCTTGCCCCGGCCCGCTTGGCGCGGTCGAAGGCGGCCCGCAGCTGGGTCTCGCTGATGTCGTACTGCGCCCGCAGCCGCTGCTTCTCGAGCAGCCGGGTCTTGTAGTCGCTGGTGCTCCTGCGCTTCCGGCCGTGCTCCCCCGGCGGGTACGGCCGGCGCTCGACGTAGCGGACGGACTTCGGCGTCAGGGGGATGCCGAGCGCGCGGCTGAGCCGGACCTTGGGGCGCGGGGTGTTCACGAGACCTCCTGGTTTGGTTAGGCTCACCTTACTCAGACTCGATCCCCCGACGTCCACCCCGAGGGAAGCCATGACCGCTGGATCACCGTTCCCGTCCCGGGCACTCGCCGCGGGCGCCGCCGAGCGGGCGCGCACCGTCGCGACCCGGCCCGCCGCCTCCGTCCACGCCCTCGGCCTGGGCACCAGCCACCCGCTGGCCGCGACCACGACCGCGGACGGGGAGGTGCTGCTCGTCGTCCCCCGGTCCGGCGGCCTGGCCGGGACGGTGCACGCCGCCCCCGAGGGCGACCTGCCCGCACGGCTGACGGTGACCTGCCGCTCGCCCCTGCCGCTGCGCAACCCGCTGCGGGCACGCCTGGAGCTGGCCGGCTGGCTCACCCCGCTGGCCGCCCGCGACGAGCCCGAGCGGGTGTTGGCGTTCGCCGACGCCAGCCCCGCCGACGTCCTGCTCGACGTCGGGCTGACGGCGACGCTGCTGCGCCTCGACGTCGCCGAGGTGCTGCTGCACGAGGGCGGGGCCTGCACCGAGGTCACGCCGGAGGAGTACGCCGCCGCCCGGCCCGACCCGCTCGGCGCCGCCGAGGGCGACCTGATCGCCGCGCACGCCGGCCCGCTGGGCGAGCTGTGCTCACGGGTGCGGGCGTGGACCGGCGACGACGACGTGCACCTGCTCGGCCTGGACCGGTTCGGCGTCCTCTTCCGGGTGGAGCACCGGCGGGGCTGCTACGACCTGCGGACGCCGTTCCCCGCCCCGCTGTCCGACGCCGGCGGGTTCCCGGCCGCCGTCGAGGGGCTGCTCTCCTGCACCCACTGAGCTCAGCCGGCGGCGCGCACCTCCTCGGCCAGCGCGACCAGCGCCTGCTCGAAGCACTGCTGCGGCGGCTGGACCAGCCCGGCACCGACCTGGCCGGTGCCGGCCACCCGGCCGGCCATGCCGGTGTTGATCTGCGGCAGCCAGCCGGTGCGGGCCACCGCGAGGACGTCGATCCCGGTCGGGGAGCCGCGGAAGCCGAGGATCGGCACCTGCATCGCCGGGTTCTCCGCCAGGGTCAGCTGGTACATGCGCTCGGTGGTGGCCAGGGCGTCGGGCACGGTGCCGCCGACGAAGCGGACGATCGCCGGCGCGGCCGCCATGGTGAACCCACCGACGCCGTAGGTCTCCATGATCGCGGAGTCGCCGATGTCGGGGTTGGCGTCCTCGGGGCCGTAGTCGCCGAGGAAGAGGCCCACCGGGGTGTTGGCGGGGCCGGTGAACCAGCGGTCGCCGGTGCCGGCGGTCTGGATGCCGAACTCCGTCCCGTTGCGGGACATCACGGTCAGCATGGTGGAGCCGGGGATCCCGCGGGCGGAGTCGAGGGCGAGCTTCGCGCTCGGCATGCCGAGGTTGAGGAAGAAGTGCTCGTTGCCGCCGATGAACCGGAGCACCTCGGCGATGTCGGACGACGGCGCGTCGACCGCCACGATCGCCGGTGACAGCTCGCGCAGGGTCATCAGCGAGCCGGCGCGGTTGCGGTTGTGGCCCTCGTCGCCCATCTGCAGCATCTGCGCGAGCACGGCCTTGACGTCCAGCGGCTCGGTCATCGAGCGGACGGCGGACTGCAGCACCGGCCCCAGCACGTCGCGCATCCAGCGCAGCCGGGTGATCACCTCGTCGTTGTAGGCGCCCATCCGCAGCACCTTGCCGAGGCCCTCGTTGAGGTTGCAGAACGCCTGACCGCCGTGGACGGGGTCGTGCAGGCACCACATCCACATCGACGGGCTGGTCACCCCGGCCATCGGGCCCACCGCGCGGTGGTGGTGGCAGGGGTCGAGGGTGATCTCGCCGGCGGCGAGGACGCGCTCCGCCTCCTCGGCGGTGTCGGCCCAGCCCTCGAACAGGCAGGCGCCGATCAGCGCGCCGCGCAGCGGGCCGCTGGCGTCGGCCCAGGCGATGGGCGGCCCGGCGTGCAGCAGCGTGCGGTCGGGGAGGCCGATCACGTCGCGGGCCGGCCGGACGTCGACCAGCTGCGCGCCCGCGGCCATGAGCCGCTCGACCGCGGTGCGGTTGGCGGCGGCCCGGCGCCGGTCGAGGGCCAGCGCGGCGAGGTCGCCCGGGTCGCCGAAGCCCGGCGGGCGCCAGTCGACGTCGTGCACCTCCGCGCCCTGGGCGCGCAGCGCGTCGGAGAAGACGTCGACACCGGCGGCGACGATCGCCGGCGGGGCGGAGAGGAGCTCGGCCAGCGTCATCGTGCTGCTCCCAGCAGGTCGAGGGCGTGCCGCGTGGCCGCGGCGTTGGAGGCGAAGACAGCGGCGCCGGCGCCGGCCAGGGCGTCGGCCTGCCGGCTCCAGCCCTGCGGGTCGGCCTCGGTGCCGACCAGCGCGACCACGACCGGCAGCGGGGTGGCCGACGCCGCGCGGGCCGCGGTCAGGGCCGGGACGAGGGCGGCGGCGGGATCGGCGTCCGCCCCGTGACCGAGGACCACGTCGAGGAGGACGACGGCCGGCTCGTCGGCGGCCGCGACGGCGGCGAGGGCCTCGAGCCGCAGCGTGGGGTCGATCATCGGGTGGGCGCGACCGACGGTCAGCGCGTCGTCGCCGAAGTCGACGACCACGGAACCGGAGGCGGACAGGTCCGTCCCGAGGTCCAGCTCGGGCCGCAGCGGGGTGTTCGAGCGGATGTCGCCGAGCACGGGGGCCGCGAGGAGCATCGCCTCGTCGGCGAGCGTGCCCCCGGAGAACAGCCCCTTGAGGACGGCGCCCGGCGCGGCTGCGGTGCCGTCGCCCGGCCGCGACGGCCACTCCGGCACCGCGGCGCCCATGTCGGCGAGCAGCGCCTCGACCGCGGCGGTGAGGTCCGGGGTCTGCGGCGAGAGGGCCGCCGAGCGCACCGGAACCGACAGCTGTGCGGCGGCGGCCTCGACCGCGGCCGCGACCGACGGCGCCGGCGGCTTGGAGACCAGCAGCACGCGCTCGGTGGCCGGGTCGGCGTCGAGGGCGGCCAGCGCGTCCAGCGTGGCCAGCCCGCCAACGGCCTCCGACAGGTCCCGGCCGCCGACGCCGAGCACGTGGCTGACGCCGACACCGGCCATGTCGAGGAGGCAGGAGACCTGCTGGGCGCCGGTGCCGGAGGCGGCGACCAGGCCGACCGGTCCGCGCGCCACCACGTTGGCGAACCCGAGGGCGACCCCGGAGACGATCGCCGTGCCGCAGTCGGGGCCCATGACGAGGACGCCGGCGTCGTGCGCGGCCCGCTTGAGCGCGACCTCGTCCTCGACCGGCACGCCGTCGGAGAAGACCAGCACGCTGCGGCCGGCGGCGATCGCGTCGGCGGCCTCGGCGACGGCGTACTGCCCGGGAACGCTGACGATGGCCAGGGCCGGGCCCCCGGTCGGCAGCGCGTCCAGGCCGGCCCCGATGGTCCGCGCCGGGATCGCCTCACCGGCGGTGCCCGAGCGCTCGCGGGCGGCGAGCGCGGTGTCGACGGCGGCGACGGCCGCAACCAGGACGTCGTCGTCCGCGGCCCGGATGGCGATGAGCAACTGGTCCGGGGAGGCGGCGCCGTCGGGCGCCAGGCCCATGTTCCGGGCCAGCTCCAGGTTCAGCGGTGTGGCCATCGCGACGAGGACGGCGGAGACCCCGTCGCGGGCGCCGATGTCGCGGCTGACCTGCATCAACTTCACCGAGTCGGCGTAGACACCGCTGCGGAGGGAGACGTGCCGGGCAGCGGCGTCCGAGGGAGGGGCGGTCACGCCTCGACCCTAGCGACAAACTCCCTCAGCGTTGAGAGATCTTGCCCGTAACGATTTAGCGTTGAGGTACTTCCGCAGCCCCCGGGTGCGTGACACATTGGCGCCTCTCTGGTGCCGGACGACGTCCGTCGACCCGGCCCGGCCAGGTCTGTGGTGCACGTCGAGGAGGCACTCATGGCGTTCAGCTGGAAGCTCTACGGGGACGGCAAGACCCCGCCGTTGGGCGAGGCCGTCGCCCCGGACGAGCGCTTGTCGTGGCCGCTCACCATCGGAATCGGCGCGCAACACGTCGTGGCCATGTTCGGCGCGACCTTCGTCTTCCCGCTCGTCATGGGACTGGACGCGAACCTCGCGATCATGATGAGCGGCATCGCGACGATCATCTTCCTGCTGATCGTGAGCGGGAAGGTCCCGAGCTACCTCGGCACCAGCGCCTCGTTCGTGGGCGGGGTGGTCGCCGTCCGGGGCGCGGGTGGTGACTCCAGCGACGTCGTGGGCGCGATCCTCGTGTCGGGCGTGGTCCTGGCGCTCGTGGGTGTGCTCATCCACTTCGCCGGGGTGCGCTTCCTGCACACGATCCTGCCGCCGGCCGTCACCGGCGCCGTGGTGCTGCTGATCGGGTTCAACCTCGCCCCGGTCGTCTCCGGCATCTACTGGCCGCAGGACCAGTGGGTGGCGCTGGCCACGATGGCGTTCGTCGTGGTCGCCTCGCTGCTGCTGCGCGGCTTCTGGGCCCGCATCTCCATCCTCCTGGGCCTGATCTTCGGCTACCTGCTCTCCTGGCTGCTCGACGTGACGGCGGGCCCGATCACCTCCGTGCTCGGTGGCGCGACCGAGGCGACCACCCACGACCGGGTGAGCCTCGGCGGGGTGGCCGACGCCCCGTGGATCGGGCTGCCCGACTTCACGGCGCCGAGCTTCTCGCTCAACTTCTCCCTCCTCGTCCTGCCCGCCGTCATCGCGCTGGTCGCCGAGAACACCGGGCACGTCAAGGCGGTCGCGGCGATGACCAAGCGCGACCTCGACCCGGTCATGGGCCGGGCGATCGCCGCCGACGGCGTCGGCACCGTGGTGGCCACCGCGGTCGGCGGGTCCCCCACGACGACCTACGCCGAGAACATCGGCGTCATGGCCGCCACCCGCGTCTACTCGACGGCGGCCTACTACGTGGCCGCGATCGTCGCGATCCTGCTCGGTCTCTGCCCCAAGTTCGGCGCGCTCATCAACGCCACCCCGGGTGGCGTGCTCGGCGGCATCACGGTGGTCCTGTACGGGATGATCGGCCTGCTCGGCGTCAAGATCTGGAAGGAGAACCGGGTCGACTTCGCCAACCCGATCAACCTGGTTCCCCTGTCGGCCGGGATCATCATCGCCATCGGGAACGTCACGCTGGTGTTCAGCGAGAACTTCTCGCTCGGCGGGATCGCACTCGGCTCGATCGTCGCCGTCCTCGGGTGGCACGTCGCCCGGGCCCTGGCCCCCGCGGAGATGCGGGAGGCACTGACCCGCGAGGGGCTGCACCCTGCCGCCGCCTCGACCTTCGGGCACGTGCACGGTGACGAGATCAGCCCCGACCCGTCGTCGGTCGACGAGGTCGGCCGGCCCGGCGTCCCCCACTCCCGCACCCCGGGGAAGGGCAAGCTGGACAAGTGAAGCCCGCCCCCTTCCGCTACGCCGACCCCGGCTCCGTGGCCGAGGCCCTCGAGGTCCTCGCCACGGAGGAGGGCGCCAAGGTCCTCGCCGGTGGCCAGTCGCTGCTCCCGCTGCTCTCCATGCGGCTCGCGGCGCCGGCCACGCTCGTGGACATCAACCGGGTGCCCGGCCTCGACACCGTCGAGGCCACCGGGGACGGCGTGCGGGTGGGAGCCCTGGTGCGGCACGCGACACTCCTCGACGACGGCGCCGCCGCCCGGGTCCAGCCGCTGCTGGCCCGGGCGACGGCGAACGTCGCCCACCCCGCGATCCGCAACCGCGGGACGACGGTCGGCTCGATCGCGCACGCCGACCCCTCCGGCGAGATGACCTCCGTCCTCGCCCTCACCGACGGCTCCGTCACCGTGGCCACGCCCGGCGGCGTCGAGACGATCCCCTGGCGCGACCTGTTCGTCGGGCCGCTGGAGACCTCGATCTCCGGCCCCGCGGTCGTCACCTCCGCCTTCTTCCCCGCGCTCCCGCCGCGCGCGGGCACCGCCTTCGCCGAGGTCGCCCGCCGCAGGGGCGACTACGCGGTCTGCGGCGCCGGCGTCGTCGTCACGCTGGACGAGGACCGCCGCGTGTCCGCCGCCCGCGCCGCCTACATCTCCGTCGGGCTGGTGCCCGAGGTGCACGACCTCACCGAGGCCGTCGCCGGGCAGCCGGTCGCCGGCGCCGACTGGGCCGGCGCCGGCGCGCTCGCCCGCAGCCTGGTCGACCCGGACGGCGACCTGCACGCCAGCGCGGACTACCGCCGCCTGCTCGTCGGCGTGCTGACCGAACGAACGCTGGCGTCGGCAGCCGCCGAGGCCGCCGAGAGGACCGCCGCGTGACCGTTCCCGTCGACACCGAGCGGACCATCACCGTCACCGTGAACGGTGTTCCACGTGAAGCCACCGTCCCGGTGCGCCGGCTGCTCTCGGACGCGCTGCGCCACGACCTGGGGCTGACCGGCACCCACGTGGGCTGCGAGCACGGCGTCTGCGGCGCCTGCACGGTGCTGGTGGACGGCGCCGCGGTGCGCTCCTGCCTGCTGCTCGCCGTCCAGGTCGACGGCGCGACGGTGCAGACCGTCGAGGGCCTCGCGGGCGCCGACGGCGCGCTGCACCCGGTGCAGGAGGCGTTCCGCGAGTGCCACGCCCTGCAGTGCGGGTTCTGCACGCCGGGGTTCCTCATGACGATCAAGGCCGGGCTGGAGCAGCGCGACGCGGCCGCCGAGCTCACCGAGGAGGAGGTCGACGAGATCGTCGGCGGCAACCTCTGCCGGTGCACCGGCTACGCGAACATCAAGAAGGCCGTCCGCCACGCCGCCACCGCGATGAAGGACGCCCGGTGACGTCGCCCGCGCGAGGCATAGGAAGCTTTGCCCGCGTATCGAGCGCCGCGACGTGGGAATCGCTTCCTATGCCTCGAGGGGGACGGCGGTGACGACGAAGCTGTTCGGCGAGCCGGTCCGCCGGCGGGAGGACGCCCGGCTGATCACCGGCCGCGGCCGCTACCTCGACGACATCGGGCACACCGCGCTGGCCGCCGCCTTCGTGCGCAGCCCGCACGCGCACGCCCGCATCGTCGACATCGACGTCGAGCCGGCGCTGGACGTGGAGGGCCTGGTCGCCATCTACACCTACGAGGACCTCACCGGCCCGCTCGCCGAGCCGCTGCCGGTCCTCATCCCGCACCCGCAGCTGCACTCGCCGCGCACCGGCTACCCGCTGGCCACCGGCGAGGTGAACCACGTCGGCGAGCCGATCGTCATGGTCGTGGCCACCGACCGGTACCTCGCCGAGGACGCCGCCGAGCGGATCGCCGTCACGTACGAGGAGCTGCCGGTCGTGGTCGGCGTGGACGCCGCCCGCGCGGCCGAGCACGCCGTGCACGAGGAGATCCCGGACAACATCGCGGCCCGGCACCACCAGGAGACCGGGGACGTCGACCCGGCGCTGGCGGCCAGCCCGCACACGCTGTCCTTCACCCAGTACATCGAGCGCAGCGCCTGCATGCCGATGGAGGGCAAGGGCGTGCACGCGCGGTGGGACGCCGACGACCGGTCGCTGCGCGTCTACACCAGCACCCAGGCCTCGACGTCTGTCCGCGCGGCGATCGCGGCGAAGCTCGAGCTCTCGCTGGACAAGGTCGAGGTCATCGCGCCGGACGTCGGCGGCGGCTTCGGCGTGAAGATCGTGCACCCGTGGCCCGAGGAGCTGCTGGTGCCGATGGCCGCGATCGCGCTGCGGGCCGAGGTGAAGTGGGCCGAGGACCGCCGCGAGCACTTCATCTCCAGCGCCCACGAGCGGCAGCAGCGGCAGGAGATCACCGTCGGGTACGACGACGACGGGCGGATCACCGCGCTCGACGTCCACATCTGGCACGACAACGGCGCGTACACGCCCTACGGCATCATCGTGCCGATCGTGACGGCGACCCAGCTGGTGGGCCCGTACGCCCTCCCGGTGTACCGGGTGATCGTGGAGAGCGTCTTCACCAACACCGTCATCGTGACGCCGTACCGCGGCGCCGGGCGGCCGCAGGGCTGCTTCGCGATGGAGCGGACGATGGACCGCATCGCCGACGCGCTCGGCCTGGACCGGGCCGTGGTCCGGGAGCGGAACCTCATCCAGCCCGACCAGTTCCCCTACGACCACCGGCTGACCTTCCAGGACGGCCGGCCGGTCATCTACGACTCCGGCGACTACCCCGGCCTGCTGGCCAAGCTGCGGAAGCTGGTCGGCTGGGAGGAGGCGGAGTCGCTCCGGGCGGACGCCGAGGCCCGCGGGAAGCTGCTCGGCGTCGGGATGGCGCTCTACGTCGAGGGCACCGGCCCCGGCCCCTACGAGGGCGGGCACGTGCAGGTGCTCGGCAGCGGCAAGGTGCTGGTGTCGACCGGGCTGACCTCGCAGGGCCAGGGGCACGAGACGGTGTTCGCGCAGATCGTCGCCTCCGAGCTCGGGGTGCCGATCGAGGACGTCGAGGTCACCACCGGCGACACCCGGCGGTTCGGCTACGCCGTCGGCACCTTCGCCTCGCGCGCGGCGGTGATGAGCGGCAACGCGATCGCCCTGGCCGCGCGTGGCGTGCGGGAGAAGGCGCTGCGGATCGCCGCCGACGTCCTGGAGGCCGACCCGGGCGACCTGGAGATCGAGGAGGGCGTCGTCCAGGTGAAGGGGACGCCGGGCACCGCGATCCCGCTGCGCACCGTCGCCGTCCTGTCCAACCCCCTGCGGTACGCCTTCGACGAGGCCGCCAAGCAGGCCACCCAGTTCGCCGGTCCCGCGGACGACTCCAAGCCCCCGGTGGCGGTCGGCGACGCGCCCGGCCTGGAGCACCGCGACTACTACTCGCCGATCCGTTCGACCTTCGCCTCCGGCGCGCACGCGGCGATCGTGGAGATCGACCCGGCGACGTGGGAGATCGACGTCGTCAAGTACGCCGTCGTCCACGACTGCGGGAACATCGTCAACCCGATGATCGTCGAGGGGCAGGTGCAGGGCGGCGTCGCGCAGGGCGTGGGCGGCGCGCTGTACGAGCGGATGGCCTACGACGCCGACGGCCAGCTGCAGAACGCCTCGTTCATGGACTTCCTCATGCCCTACGCCAGCGAGGTCCCCGACGTGGTCATCGACCACCAGGAGACCCCGTCGCCGCTGAACCCGCTGGGGCTCAAGGGCGCCGGCGAGGCCGGCGTCATCCCCGGGACGGCGGCGATCGCCTCGGCCATCGAGGACGCCACCGGACGGCGGATCGCGGCGATGCCGATCTCCCCCACCCAGCTCTACGACCTGATGCGATCCCCCGATTCGGAGAAGACCGCTGCGGCCGCGCGCCGGGCGGGGACAGGAGTTGACGCGTGAACCTCGACGGCTCTGCGCTGCTGCACGCTGCGCCGGAGGAGGTGTGGCGGGTCATCACCGACCCGGCCGTGCTGGCGCGCACGATCCCGGGTTGCGAGTCGCTGGAGATGGTCGGCCCGGACGAGTACAAGATGAACGTCTCGGTGGGCGTGGGCGCGATCCGCGGGACCTACGCCGGCGAGGTGCGGCTGACCGACCAGAACCGGCCGAAGTCCTACGTCATGCACGCGTCGGGCGCCGGTGCCCCGGGGAACGCGCGGGCGACGGTGACGATCGAGCTGGAGCCGGCCGACGCCGGGACGACGACGCTCAGCTACTCGGCCGACGCGGTCATCGGCGGCCCGGTCGCGGGCGTGGGCCAGCGGATGATCACCGGCGTCGCCAAGCGGATGGCCGGGCAGTTCTTCACGGCCATCGACGACGAGCTGACCGGTGTCGTGGCTCCGGTGCCGGCCGCGGTCTCGGCTGGGGCTGGGGCTGGGGCTGGGGCTGGGGCTGCGGCTGGGGCTGAGGCGCGCCCGTCGGCGGCCGCGGTGAGCGACACCGCGGCGCCGGCCCCGCAGGTGTTCGCCGGCCGGGCGGCTGCTCCGTCGACCGCGCCGTCCGACGTCCGGACGCTGGCCGTCGGGGCCCTGGGCGGCGCCGGGCTGACCCTGCTCGGCGTCCTCGTCGGCTGGCTCCTGGGCCGCCGCCGGGGCTGACACCGGTCGCCGTCGTGTGCACGTGACGTCCTCTCGGGAGGTGGGAGTCCGCGGTACGTGCACACGTCGTCAGGGGCTCTCGACGTGCAGCGGGATGCCGGTCTCGCGCTCGGAGACCTGCCACAGGACGTCGATCTGCTCCTGCTGGTGACGTCGGCGCACGATCGGCCGCCGCACCGCCGGGCCGTGCGAGCCGAACCGCGGCGCGTACAGCTCCCCGCCCTTCGCCCGAGGGTCCGTAGCCGCCCGGAGTTGAGGCCGGGCGCCCTCGACCGGGGTCATCCCCGACCGGGCGGTCATCACCTCGAAGAACGCCCCCAGCGGACCGGCGCCGCCCTCGCGCACCGATCGCGCCTGCAGGTCGGTGTTCGACAGGCCCGGGTGCGCGAGCAGGCTCGCCGCGGCCACGCCGGCCGAGGCGAACCGCTGCTGCAGTCCCAGGCCGAAGTGCAGGTTGGCCATCTTCGACCGCGCGTACGAGCTCCACGGCCCGTAGTCGCGCCGCAGGTGCGGATCGGCCGGGTCCAGCCGCCGGGCCCGGTGCCGGGCCGTGCTCGTGACCGTCACGACCCGCGCGGCCGGCGCCCGCAGCAGCGCCGGCAGCAGGTGCGCGGTCAGCGCCCAGTGCCCCAGGTGGTTGACGCCCAGCTGCACCTCGAACCCGTCGGCCGTCGTCCGCTGCGGCATCGCCATCACCCCGGCGTTGTTGACCAGCAGGTCGACGCGCTCGTGTCCGGCCAGCACCGTGTCCGCTGCCGTCTTCACCGCGGACAGGTCGCCGAGGTCGAGCGGCACCACCTCGAGCGACGCCGCCGGGTGGCGCTCGGTGATCCGCGCGACCGCGGCCGCCGTCTTCGCGGGGTCCCGCGCCGCGAGCACCACGTGCGCCCCCGCTCCGGCCAGCGCGAGCGCCGTCTGGAAGCCCAGACCGCCGTTCGCGCCGGTCACCACCGCCGTCCGCCCGCGCAGGTCCGGGATGTCCTTCTCGGTCCAGGCCACCCACCCATCTCCGCACGCGGAGCCCGGTCACGCGACGGCGGACCGCATCCGCCCCTCGGCGCGCAGCTGCACCGCCGTCAGGACCTCCCAGCGGATCGCCGAGCTGCCCGGCCGGACGACGCGCCAGTACCGGTCGAACCGGCGCCGCGTTCCCGGATCGGTCGCCAGCACCCGCGTCTCCGAGCTCAGCTCGGTGCCGTTCCGGACCGGCGTCAGCCGGAAGTCCATGACGGCCTTCACCCAGCCCGGCCGCATCCAGCGGTACAACCCCTCGGCGTCCAGCGACGGCGGCTGCTCCCCGCCGCTCAGCCGCCAGGCCTGCAGCACCCCGCCGAACACCACCGACTCCGGCGCCGACGACGCCAGCAGCGGCACCGGGAGGGCGTCGAGGAAGGGCCGGTCGTGCAGCCGCCCGAACCCGCCACCCGACAGCAGCACCGGGAGGAGGCGGACGGCACTGAGCGCGACGGTCACCGGCAGGCCGCTGAGCCGCACCTCGTGGAGGGCGTCCCACACGACGCCCGGCGGGGCCGAGATCCACTGCGACTGCCGGGTGACGTGGTGGCTGTTCGGCAGCAGGTCGTCGAGGTGCACCCCCGCTGTCTATCCGGCGCGGCCGTCCCGCACGCCGCCCGGAGGGCAGAAATGGCCACTTCTGCCCTACGCGGTCAGCCGGCCTTGAGCGTCGGGTAGTCGGTGTAGCCCTCGGCGCCCGGCGCGTAGAACAGGTGCGGCTTCAGCTCGTTCTCCGGGTGCTCGCCGGCCCAGCGCTCGACGAGGTCCGGGTTGGCGAGAACGGCCCGGCCGACGGCGACGGCCTCGGCGTGCGCGGCCTCGATGAGCCGTACCGCCTCCTCGCGGGTGGTGACCGTGCCGAAGCCGCTGTTGGCGATGAGCGGGCCACCGAAGCGCCGCCGCAGCTCCTGCACCAGGTCCCCCGCCGGCTCGCGGTGCAGCACGCTCAGGTAGGCCAGGCCCAGCGGGCGCAACTGGTCGAGCAGCGCGCCGTAGGTGGCGAGGACGTCGGCGCGGTCGGTCTCGAGGGCGCCCTGGATGTCGTGCTCCGGCGAGATGCGCAGGCCCACGCGACCGGCGCCGATCGCCGCGGCCACCGCCGTCACCACCTGGACGACGAAGCGCGCCCGGTTCGCGGGGTTGCCGCCGTACTCGTCGGTGCGCTGGTTGGACGACGGGGCGAGGAACTCGTGCAGCAGGTAGCCGTTGGCGCCGTGGATCTCCACGCCGTCCAGGCCGGCCTCGACCGCGCGACGGGAGGCCGCGACGAAGTCGGCCACCACCCCGCGGGCCTCCTCGACGGTCAGCGCGTGCGGCACCGGATAGGCCTGCTTGCCGCGCGACGTGTGGCCCTCGCCGTCGATGGCGAGGGCGCTGGGGGCGACGACGCGGCGTCCGCCGTTGACGTCGGGGTGGGTGACCCGGCCGCCGTGCATCACCTGCATGACGACGCGGCCGCCCCGGGCGTGCACGGCCTCGGCGACGCGGCGCCAGCCCTCGACCTGCTCGTCGGTGACGATGCCCGGCTGGCCGACGAAGGCCTGGGACTCGTGGTTGGGGTAGGTGCCCTCGGTGATGATCAGCCCGACGCCGGCGCGCTGCCGGTAGTGCTCGGCGACGAGGTCGCCGGGGACGCCGGACGCGCCGGAGCGCATGCGGGTGAGGGGGGCCATCACGACGCGGTTGGCGAGCTCGAGGTCGCCGAGGGTCACGGGGGAGAACAGGTCCACGCCAGGACCAAGGCGGCCCGCGGCGGCCCCATTCCGGAACGCGACCGTCATCACGCTCGGGCGTTCCTGCAGGAGCCAGGGCCCTCCCGACCTCGGTCGGGAGGGCCCTCGGGCGGTGCGTGTCAGGCCACTGCGCGGCGGCGGGTTGCCACCGCACCGGCCACGCCGGCCACCACGACCCAACCGGCCAGCACCAGCACCGACTGCGTCGTCTCCTGCCCCTGGGCCAGGGCCAGCACCGCGCCGTTCGGGTCGACGTACGGGGCGATCTCCGGCTGCATGGCGCCGAGCACCGGAACGGCGCCGAGCACCGTCAGGTAGGTGACGGTCAGCGCCGCCGGGGCGTTGGCCAGCGCGGCGCCGATGCCCGCGCCGGTTCCCGCGAAGACCGCACCGGCTGCCACGACCACCGCCATCGCCCGCGGGACGCCGTCCCACGAGAGGTCGCTGCCGAGCGTGACCCACAGGACGCCGGTCGACGCCGCCGTGGCCAGCGCGGCTACCGCCGCACCCAGCAGGCCCATGGCCACGGCCTTGGCGGCCAGCACCCGGCCGCGTCGGGGCACGAGCAGGAAGGTGGTCTGGACGGTCCGGTGCGACCACTCGCCGGCGGTGGACACGATACCGACGGCCAGCAGCAGCATCCCGGTGAGCAGGCCCATCGCGCCGACGGGGCCGTCGGCCCCGCCGATGACCCCCTCGCCCGTGGTGGCCAGGCCCATGGCGATCGACGGCAGCAGCACCGCCGCCCCCACCAGGGCCTTGCCGGAGCGGCTGGACAGGGACTTCCGGACCTCGACGCCGACCAGCGTGGCCGGCGAGGCAGCGGTGCTGCGGACGGCGGGCCGGGCGGGCACGGCCGGGGGGACGACGGCGTTCATCGGTCGATCTCCTCGCTGGTGGCGGTGAGCTGGAAGAAGAGGTCCTCGAGGCCGCGCTGCACCGGACGCAGGTCGGTGAGCACGTGGCCCCCGGCGGCGGCGACGGCGCCCACGCGCCCGGGCTCGGCACCCGGCACGAGCAGCGCGCCGTCCGTGCCGTGCTGGACGGGGAGGCCGGCCGCCTCGAGGTCGCGGGTCAGGGCGGCGGCGTCGACGGCACGGACGGCGGTGCCGTCGCCACCGAGCAGGTCGGCGACCGGACCGTCGGCGACGATCCGGCCGGCCCCGATGACGAGCAGCCGGTCGACGGTGGACTCGACCTCGCTCAGCAGGTGGCTGGAGAGCAGCACGGTGCCCCCGCGGGCGGCGTGGCCGCGCAGCATGTCGCGCATCCAGCGGATGCCCTCGGGGTCCAGGCCGTTGGCCGGCTCGTCGAAGACCAGCACCGGCGGATCGGCCAGCAGGGCGCCGGCGATGCCCAGCCGCTGCCGCATCCCCAGGGAGTAGCCGCCGACCCGGCGCCGAGCGGCGTCGGCCAGCCCGACCAGCTCCAGCAGCTCGTCGACCCGCGCCGCCGGCACACCCACGGTGTCGGCCATCAGCCGCAGGTGGGTGCGGCCTATCCGGCCGGGGTGCACCGCCGAGGCGTCGAGCAGGGTGCCCACCACCGCGCCGGGGTTGGCCAGCTCGGCGTACGGCCGGCCGTCGACGAGGGCGCTGCCCGCGGTCGCCGGGACCAGCCCGGTCATCATCCGCATCGTCGTCGTCTTGCCGGCGCCGTTCGGACCGAGGAAGCCGGTGACCGTCCCCGGCGCCAGGGTGAAGGACACGTCGTCGACGACCGTGCGGCCGCCGTACTGCTTGGTCAGTCCGCTGACCGTGATCATGGGAGCCTCCGCTCGTGGGGTCGACGGCGAGAAGACTCGTCCCCGGGCACCGCTGCCCGCGTCGGCCGGAGGCCGCGAACGTGCTGGCCGGACGGCTGATCCGCGTCATCCGAAAGAGGACATCGGCTGTCCCCCGTCGGGCGACCCGGCGGCCGAGGGCAGCCACCTACGCTCCGACGCATGGGGCTCCGTGCGCGGTTCTGGCCAGGGCTGCGCACGCGCAGCATCTGGCTCGAGGCCGCCATCGCCCTGGCCGCCACGGTGGTCGTCGCGGTCGGCGCGGCGGCACCGGATGCGGGGCCGCTGGGCGTCGTCCTCCCGCTGGGCGCCGCCCTGGCCGTCCTGCTGTTCCTCTTCCGCCGCACCCGGCCGCTGCTGCCGTTCGCCGTGGCGGCGCTGGAGGCGGCGCTCTCCCCGGTGGCGTCGATCGGCGTCCTGGTGACGTCCTACGCGGTGGGCCGGTACGTCGGGGGCTGGCCGCAGCGGGCGGTCGCCGCGGTGGCCGGCGCGGTGGCGGTCACCCGGCCGTGGAGCCTCGGCACCCTCAACGAGGCGGCCGGTGCGGTCGGGGGCGCGGTGCTGGTCGTCGTCCTCCCAGGGGCGCTGGGCGCCTGGGCCCGCACGCGCGCGCAGCTGCTGGCCGCGCTGCGCGAGCGCGCCGAGCGGGCCGAGGCCGAGCGCGAGCTGCTGGCCCGCGACGCCGTCCTCACCGAGCGGACCCGCATCGCCCGCGAGATGCACGACGTCGTCGGGCACCGGGTGAGCCTCATGGTGCTGCAGGCGGGCGCGATCGAGGTGGCCGCCGGGGACGCGGCCCGCGTCGAGCAGCTGGCAGGGCAGGTGCAGACCGCCGGGCGGCAGGCCCTCGACGAGCTGCGCCACATGGTCGGCGTGCTGCGGGACGGCGAGGTGGACGACGCCGCGCCGCTGGGCCCGCAGCCCGGACTGGCCGACCTGCCCCGCCTGGTCGCGAACGCGCGGGAGGCCGGGATGACCGTGGAGCTTTGCGCGCCTCCGGAGGCGGTCGGCGACCCGGCCGTCGAGCGGGCGGCCTACCGGATCGTGCAGGAGGCGTTGACCAACGTGAGCAAGCACGCGCCGGGTGCACCGGTGACCGTGACGATCGGCCGGACGGACGAGGGGCTGGTCGTGCGGGTGGTCAACGGACCGTCGTCGTCCACCCCCGGTCCCGCGCCGGGCGGGGGTTTCGGGCTGGTCGGTCTGGCCGAGCGGGTGCGCACGCTGGGCGGCCGGCTGCGCGCCGAGCCGCGGCTGGACGGCGGGTTCCTGGTGGAGGCGGTGCTGCCGGCATGAGCGAGGCGATCCGGGTGCTGCTGATCGACGACGAGCAGCTGGTGCGGTTCGGGCTGCGCACGGTGCTCGAGGCCTCGGGCGGGTTCGAGGTGGTCGGCGAGGCGGGGGACGGCGCCGCGGGCGTGCGGGCGGCCCGGGAGCTGCGGCCGGACGTCGTGCTCACCGACATCCGGATGCCGGGGGTGGACGGGCTGGAGGCGACCCGGCAGATCCTCGCGCTGCCGGACCCGCCGCAGGTCGCCGTCCTCACCACGTTCCACCTCGACGAGTACGTGTACGCCGCCCTGGCCGCGGGCGCCGCCGGCTTCCTGCTCAAGGACACCCCGCCGCGGCAGATCGCGGCGGCCGTGCGCGCGGTGGCCGACGGCACCGCGACCCTGTCGCCGGCGGTGACCGCGGCGCTGATCGACGCCTACGTCGACCGGCGGGCCGGCCCGCGCCGGGCCGAGGCGCGGCAGCGGCTGGCCGGCCTCTCCGAGCGCGAGCTGGAGGTGCTGACCCTGCTGGGCAGCGGGGAGCCCAACGCGGAGATCGCCGGGCGGCTGTTCGTCAGCGAGGCGACGGTGAAGACCTACGTGTCGCGGCTGCTGACCAAGCTGGACCTGGCCAACCGGACCCAGGCGGCGATCCTCGCCCACGAGGCCGGCCTCCTCGACGGCTGACCGGCGGTTTCCGCGGAAACCTCCGAGGTCGGGGCCGTCGATTTCCGCGGAAACCGCCGGGGTCGGGGCCGTCGCTTTCCGCGGAAACCGACAGGAGGGTCCTTCTTCAGGCGGGGACGAGGTCCATGGCCTCGGCGGTCAGCTCGAGTGAGCGCAGCCGGCCCTCGGTGCCGGGGAACTGGTGGGCGACGATCAGCTCGTCGGCGTCGACCTCGGCCGCGAACCCGGTCAGGTACTCGCGCACCTCGGCGGGCGTGCCGACGGCGGTGTGCGTGAGCATCGTGTCGACGTGCAGGCCCGCCCCGCCGTCCAGCAGCAACTGGGCCTCGTCGTCCGACAGTGACCGGCCGCGGCCGAACAGGCCGACGGCGAGGGTGCGGCGGACGGCGGCGTACGCGGACTCGGCCGCCGACCGGGTGTCGGCCGCGACCACGTTGACGCCGGCGATCACGTACGGGGCGTCGAGCTGGGTGGAGGGCTTGAACTCGCGCCGGTAGGCCTCCACGGCCGGCTTCAGCATGGCGGGGGCGAAGTGCGAGGCGAACGCGTACGGCAGGCCCAGCGCGGCGGCCAGCGTGGCGCCGAACATCGAGGAGCCCAGCACGTACAGCGGCACCGCCGAGCCCTTGCCGGGGATCGCGTCGACGCCGGGCACGCGGGTGTCGCCGGCCAGGTAGGCCTGCAGCTCCAGCACGTCCTGCGGGAACCGGTCGGCCGAGCGCGGGTCGCGGCGCAGCGCGTACATCGTGTTCTGGTCCGAGCCGGGCGCCCGGCCGAGGCCGAGGTCGATCCGGCCCGGGTACATCGCGTCGAGCGTGCCGAACTGCTCGGCGATGGTCAGCGGCGAGTGGTTGGGCAGCATGACGCCGCCGGCGCCGAGCCGGATGGACGACGTGTGCGCGCCGACGTGCGCGATGAGCACGCTGGTCGCCGAGGAGGCGATCGTCGGCATGTTGTGGTGCTCGGCGTACCAGACCCGCCGGTAGCCGGACCGCTCCGCGCGCTGGGCGAGCGCGACGCTGGCGGCGATGCTGTCGGCGGCGCTCGACCCCTTGGCGATCGGCGCCAGGTCGAGGACGGACAACGGGATGCTCATGCAGACCTCTTCCGTGGTGTTGCTCAGCGCAACCACCCCGGTGCCGATCCCCTTCCCGGGTGTGTCACTCCTCGTACTCGGGCCCCATCGTGCCGATCTCCACCTCACCGGCCCGCTGGTAGGCGGCGATCAGCACGCCCGTGGGGGTCGTCTTCGACAGGGTGAGCCGCCAGGTCCGCGGGACGGTGCCCTCGCCGAACAGCCGCTTGCCCGCACCCACGACCACCGGGGCGACGACCAGCCGGAGCTCGTCGACGAGGTCCTCGTGCAGCAGCGTCTGGACCAGGCCCGCCGACCCGTGCACCTGCAGCTCGCCGCCGTCGCGGTCCTTGAGCGTCCGGACGGCGTCGGCCACGGGGTTCTCCAGCAGCCGCGCGGTCTCCCACTCCACCGAGGTGAGCGTCCGCGAGGCGACGTGCTTGATCTTGTCGTTGAGGCCCGTCGCGACCGCGCTGCTCTCGTCGCGCATCTTCGGCCACGAGGCGTAGAAGATGTCGTAGGTCGTGCGGCCCAGCAGGAAGTCCTCGACGGGGGCGAACCACTCCTCGATCTGGGCGCCGAGCACGTCGTCGAAGTGCGGCACCAGCCAGCCCTCGTAGGAGAAGCCGCCGGCGGGGTCCTCCCCCGGGCCGCCGGGGGCCTGCATGACGCCGTCCATGGTCAGGAACGTGGTGACGACGAGCGGTCGCATGGCGGGCTCCTCCCGGTCGAGCCGACCCCTCCGGCCGGGCTCCTGCACTGGAGACGGCGGCCGCGGCCGGGACTCATCGGACCGGCGTCACGCGGCCAGCGCGACCTCCCGCTCGCCGGCGGCGACGAGCACCGCGTAGCGCCCGCCGGCCGCGACCAGCTCCTCGTGCGTGCCGGACTCCACGACCCGGCCGGCGGAGAGGACGGCGATCCGGTCGGCGTGGCGGACGGTGGACAGCCGGTGGGCGATGGTGATCGTCGTCCGGCCGCGGCTGGCCTCGTCGAGTGCGGCCTGCACCGCCCGCTCCGTCGCGGTGTCCAGCGCGCTCGTGGCCTCGTCGAGCACGAGCACCCGCGGGTCGCGCAGCAGCGTGCGGGCGATCGCCAGCCGCTGCTTCTCCCCACCGGAGAACCGGTACCCGCGCGCGCCGACGACGGTGTCGTAGCCGTCGGGCAGGGCGGCGATCACCTCGTGCACCTGCGCGCGGCGGGCGGCGTCCTCGATCTCGGCGTCGGTGGCGCCGGGGCGGGCGTGCCGCAGGTTCTCCCGGACCGTCGTGTGCAGCAGGTAGGTCTCCTGCGCGACGACGCCGACGACGGAGGCGAGCGTGGCCAGCGAGAGGTCGCGGACGTCGACGCCGTCGACGGTCACCCGCCCGGCCCCGGGGTCGGCCAGCCGCGCGACCAGGGAGGCCAGCGTGCTCTTGCCCGAGCCGGTCTCCCCCACCAGCGCCAGCGTCGTCCCGGCCGGGACCACGAGGCCGACGCCGTCCAGCGCCGGGCGGTGCCCGTCGGGGTAGGTGAACGAGACGCGCTCGAAGCGCACCTCGCCGCGGACGGCGGACGGGTCCAGCGGCACGGGGGAGACCGGGTCGTCGATCTCCACCGGCAGGTCCAGGTACTCGAAGACCCGGCTGAACAGCGCCATCGAACTGGTCACCGCGACGCCGACGTCGAGCAGGCCCATGAGCGGCCGGAACAGCGTGCCCTGCAGCGCGGTGAAGGCGACCAGCGTGCCGATCGTCATGCCGCCGGAGGTCGCCGGCAGCCCCGCGGCCAGGTAGATCACCGCCGGGATGCCGGCGAACACGATGCTCATGGTGGCCATCCGCCAGCGCCCGGCCAGCTGCGAGCGCACCTCGAGACCGACGAGGTCCTCGGACGTCGCGGCGAACCGGTGCGACTGGGCGGGACCGGCACCGAGGGTCTTCCCGAGCAGCACGCCGCTGACCGACAGCCCCTCCTCGACCTGCGCGTGCATGTCGGCCAGGTGCCGCTGCCGCTGGGCGGTGACCGCCCGGCGCATCCGCGCCACCTTGCGGGTGAGCAGCACCGCCGGCGGGAGGACGACGAGCGAGAGCAGCGCCAGCCGCCAGGACAGCGCCACCATCGCGACCACGGTGCCGACGACGGTGGTCGCGTTGGACGCCAGGGAGGTGGCCGTCGAGGTGACCACCGACTGCATGCCGGCGATGTCGTGGGTCAGCCGGGACTGCACCTCCCCGCCGCGGGTGCGGGTGAAGAAGCCCAGCGACTGCCGCTGGAGGTGCGTGAAGACCGCCGTCCGCAGGCCGTGCATGACCCGCTGCCCGACGGTCGTCGACAGCCAGGTCTGCACCACGCCCAGGACGGCGGTGATCCCGGCGACCGCCACCATCCCGGCGACCGCCCAGGCCAGCAGCCGCAGGTCCTGCCCGGGCAGCGCCTCGTCGATCACCAGCCGGACGAGGAACGGCGTCGCCAGCGCCACCACCGAGGAGGCGACGATGAGCACCACCACGGTGCCCACCTGCCAGCGGTACGGCGCGAACAGCGCGGTCACCCGGCGCAACGGCACCGGCGAGCGCTCCAGCTGCGCCCGGTCGGCCGGGTCGACGGTGCGCCCCGAGCGCCCGCCCCCTGACCCTCTCTTCAGGTCGTCGACGACGACCACCTCCTCCGTCGTCTTACTGAGGTTGCCTCACGATGAGGTAACCGTACGACACCCGGTACGCTTCCCGCCGTGCCGGACGACGACGCCGCGACGCTGGGCGAGCTCCTCATGCGGGCCGCCCGTACCCAGCGGCGGCGCTGGCGGGAGGCCCTCGCGCCGTGGGACCTCTCCCCGCACCACGCCCGCGCCCTGCGGGTCGTCTGCGACCGGGACGGCGTCCGGCTCTCCGACCTCGCCGAGGCGCTGCACATCGCGCCGCGCTCGGCCACCGAGGTCGCCGACGCGCTGCAGGCCCGCGGGCTGGTCGAGCGTGGCCCCGACCCGACCGACCGGCGGGCCGTCGTCCTGACGCCCACCGCCACCGGCCGGCAGGTGCAGGGCGAGGTGGCCGCGGCACGGGCGGCCGACACCCGGGACCTCTTCGCCCGGCTCGATCCCGCCGACCGGGCGACCCTGGCGCGGATCCTGCGCGAGCTGGGCACGGGCTGAGCGCGGTTCTCCGGGCCCTCCGCGCCGAGAACCGGGCTCCCCTCCGGACCTTCTGCGCCGAAAGTCCGGATCGTCGGCCGTTCCATGCGTACATGCCGTGCGGGGCGGTTACCGGGGCTGGGAGTGACGGACCCGTCACGTCCCAGCCGAGGGGGAGGTAGCCGTCGTGCTGTCCGAGACGTCCCGGCCGATCATCGAGGCCACGCTGCCCGTGGTCGGCGAGAACATCGGCAAGATCGCCGAGCGGTTCTACCAGCACCTGTTCGGCGAGCACCCGGAACTGCTCGACGGCATCTTCAACCGCGGCAACCAGGCCGAGGGCACCCAGCAGCAGGCCCTGGCCGGCTCGGTTGCCATGTTCGCCAGCGCGCTGGTCAACCACCCCGACCAGCTGCCCGAGCACCTGCTCAACCGGGTGGCCCACAAGCACGCCTCGCTCGGCATCGAGCCCGCGCAGTACCAGGTGGTGCACGACCACCTGTTCTGGGCGATCGTCGACGTCCTCGGTGACGCGGTCACCCCCGAGGTCGCCGCCGCCTGGGACGAGGTCTACTGGCTGATGGCCCGCGCCCTGATCAACCAGGAGCGCGGCCTCTACAGCGCCCGCGGCGTCCGGCCGCAGATCGTCTGGCGCGACTGGGAGGTCACCGAGAAGCGCCGGGAGACCGACGACGTCGTCGTCTTCACCGTGAAGCGCATCGACGACCGGCTGGTGAAGACCTCGCTCCCCGGCCAGTACGTCACCGTGCGGGTGCCCATGCCCGACGGCGTCCGGCAGCCGCGGCAGTACAGCCTCATCCGGGCCGACGACGGCGAGCACCGCTCCTTCGCGGTCAAGCGCGTCCACGGCAGCGACAAGCCGGACGGCGAGGTGTCCAACCTGCTGCACGACAGCGTGGACGTCGGCGACACGATCACGATGTCGCTCCCGTTCGGGGACGTCGTCCTCGACGACTCCCGGCCGGCGGTGTTCGCCAGCGCCGGCATCGGCATCACCCCGATGGCCGGGATGCTCTCCCACCTGGTCGCCGCGGGGTCGCACCTGGAGATCACGCTGCTGCACGCCGACGTCGACGAGGCCTCCTGGGCGCTCCGGCAGCAGGTGCTCGACGACGTCCGCGCACTGCCCAACGGCGAGCTGCACGTCTGGTTCGAGGGCGGCGCCGAGTGCAGCCTGCCGGTGGACGGCGTGCACGAGGGCGTCATGGACCTGTCCGAGATCGACGTGCCCGACGACGCCGTCTACTACCTGTGCGGGCCGCTGCCGTTCATGAAGGCGGTCCGCCAGTCGCTGCTGGACCGCGGCGTCAGCACCCGCGACATCCAGTACGAGGTGTTCGGCCCGGACCTGTGGCAGGCCGACGCTGATTGATCTGTCGTCCTACCGGACGACACCGCGGCCAGGTGCCGTCCCCGGCCGGCGCTGAGCCGCTGCCCGTGTCCCGGCCGGGGACCCTCCGGGCCCCGCGCCCGGTCCACCCGCGGCCTGCCTGCCGTCCCCGGCTGCCTGCCCGGGCCCACCACATCCGGGCGCCGTCCCCGGCCGGCGCTGAGCCGCTGCCCGTGTCCCGGCCGGGGACCCTCCGGGCCCCGCGCCCGGTCCACCCGCGGCCTGCCTGCCGTCCCCGGCTGCCTGCCCGGGCCCACCACATCCGGGCGCCGTCCCCGGCCGGCGCTGAGCCGCCGTCAGGTCAGCCGGCGAAGGTCAGGCCGTGCTCCGCGAGGGCCTCGCGGAGCAGCCGCGCCGCCTTGGGGCCGACGCCGTGCCAGGAGAGCAGCTCCCGCTCGGTGATCCCGGTGAGGTCCCGCAGGTCCCGGACGCCCCGGCTGAGGAGCGCGCTGCTCGCCGGAACGCCGATGGACGTCGGCACCGGCAGCGGCGCCCCGTCGTACGTGCGGGACACCTCGTAGTCGGCGACGTCGGCCGCGAGCAGGACGGCCGCCTGCTCATCTGCCGGGCCGGAGCCCCGGAAGGCGTCCAGCTCGGCACGGGTGGCCCAGCGCTCGAGCACGGTGATGCGCCCCGGGTCGAGCAGGTCGGCGGAGATCGCGAAGTCCAGGCAACCGGGGGCGGCGCGGGCCTGCGCGACCACGGTGCGGCACGCGGCGAGGTAGCCGTCCCGGTCCTCCGGCCGCACGGTCAGTGTGCCCGACACGATGATCACGTCGGGTCAGACCCGCGCCGTCCGCGGAAGTCATCGGCCGACGGCGCGCGATCGGGTGTCACGATCGGGGGGTGAACGACCCGGTGCGCCCCGACGAGATGCGCGTCTCGGACCCCGAGCGGGCCGAGGTGCAGGAGAAGCTGCGACGGGCCGTGGCCGCGGGCCAGCTCGACCTGCACGAGTTCGACGCCCGCGTGCAGTCGGTGTGGTCCTCGCGCACGCGCGGCGAGCTGGACCGGGTCACGCGGGACCTGCCGGAGCCGCCCGCGCCCCCGCCGCCGCCGCCACCCCTGGGCCGGCGCTTCTCGAACGACGCGAGCGGCACGGCGATGCGCGTCCTGACGATCGTCTGGGCGAGCGTCGTGGCGATCAACCTCGTCGTCTGGACGCTGGTGTCGGTGACCACCGGGACCTTCGTCCACCCGTGGTGGGTCTGGGTGGCCGGGCCGCCGGGCGCCGTCCTCGCGGTGCTCTACGCCGTGGGCATCGGCCGGCCGGAGCGCTGAGCCGCGCCGTCGGCGGCGATGCGCCGGCGGCGGTGGGTCTTGCTGCCGTACATGGCCCGGTCGGCCCGGGCGATGAGCTCGTCGGGTGACTCCCCCGGGCGGCCCACCGCCACACCGACGCTCACCCCGACCGACAGCGGCCCGCACGCGGCGTCGAACGGGGCGGCCAGCGCGGCGGCCACCCGCCCGGTGAGCGCCGACACCCGCTCCGGGTCGTCGCCGGGGACCAGGAGGACGAACTCGTCGCCGCCGAACCGGGCCGCGACCTCGCCCGCGCGCACGAGCTCGCTGAGCCGGCCGGCGACCGAGCTGAGCAGCCGGTCGCCGACGCCGTGCCCGTGGTCGTCGTTGACCACCTTGAACCGGTCCAGGTCGCAGAACAGCACGGCGCAGCCGGCGCCGTCGACCGGGTCCAGGTGCCGGCGGAGGGCGTCGAACAGCGCCCCGCGGTGCGGGATGCCGGTCAGCCGGTCGGTCTCGGCCCGCTGGTGCAGCCGGGCCTCCCGCTGCCGCTGGTCGGTGACGTCGATGCCGAGGGTGGCGACCGCGTACGGCCGGCCGGAACAGTCGCGGAGGACGTCGTTGTGCATCGCCACCCGCCGCCGGCCGCCGTCCCCGGTCAGCCAGTCGGCCTCCTGCGGCTGCGCCGTGCCTGTGGCGATGGCCCGCGTGATCGCGTCCTGGGCCAGCTCGACGTGCTCGGGGAGGACCCAGACCTCCCAGAAGAACCGGCCGAGCAACTCGTCGGCGGTGCGGCCGGTGAACCGCTGGAGCGCCGGGTTGGCGAGCAGGATCCGCTCGTCGGCACCGATCACGGCGAGCAGCGCCCCGGTCGCAGCGACGAACTCCTCGGACAGGGAGGGCTCCACCCCGACCGCCTCCTCGTGACGCGCCCCCCGGCGCGCCGCCCCGGCATGAGACCACGATCACATCTCGGCAACAACGCGCGACGCCGGTGTCGGTGCCGGGCACTACCGTCCCGGGCGTGGCGGATCCCCTCACCCGTCGGCGGGTCCTCGACCTCCGCGTGCACGCGCAGCAACTCGACCGGGCGGCCGGCACGCCGGCCGACACCGCTGTGCTGGACCTCGGTGCACAGGACACCGGCCCGGACGGCGCGCTCTGGGCGCTGGCGCTGCGCGGGGTCGACGTCGCCGGCCTGGACGCCGACGCGCTGGTCACCGTGTGGACGATCCGCGGCGCCCCGCACGTGTACCGCCGGGCCGACCTCCCCGCCGTCGCCGCGGCCACCGCACCGTTCTCCGAGGCCGACGCGGGCAAGCGGATCTACGACGCTGCCCGGCCGCTGCGGGCCGCGGGCATCCCGGTCCTGGCCGCGCTCGACACCATCGCCGGTGCCATGCGCGAGGTGGTCACGGCGCCGACGGTCAAGGGCGAGGTCTCCGGCCGGCTGACCCGGATGCTCGACGATCCGCACCTGCGGTACTGCCGCCCGTGCGACGCCGTCCACCCCTGGGAGATGCCGTTCCGCCTGGCCGCCCTGCGCGCCGGCCTGGAACTGGAGCCGGGCACCTCGCCGCCGGTGCTGCGCCCGGCGGCCGGCCTCGCGCCCGCCGACACCGTGCCCGAGCGCCTGGACGTCGTCCGCGGGTACCTGCGGCTGCTCGGCCCGGCCACCCCGAAGCTCGTGGCCGGGTACCTCGACGCGCCGGTCAGGGAGGTGCAGGCCCGGTGGCCCGAGGACGCCGTGGAGGTGCCGGTGGACGGCGAGCGGCGCTGGCTGTTGGCCGCGGACGCCGGCCGGCTCGATGCGGTGCCCGCCGCGTCCGGCACCCGGCTGCTCGGGCCGTTCGACCTCTTCCTGCAGGCGCGCGACCGCGACCTGCTGGTGCCCGAGCGGCACCGGGCCAAGGCGCTCTGGCCGACGCTGGGCCGCCCCGGCGCCGTCCTCGTCGACGGTGAGATCGCCGGAACCTGGCGGCCGCGGAAGGCCGGCAGGGCGCTGACCGTCACGGTCGAGCCGTGGCAGCCGCTCGGAGCGGACCTGCGCGCGGCGGTCGGCGCCGAGGCCGAGCGGCTCGCCGCGTTCCGTCAGGTGTCGCTCACGGCCGTCGACATCACCGACTGAGCGCCACACCTTCCCGGGCGGGTATCTCAACGCTAAGGTACCTGCATGAGCGCGCCGCCCCGCCGGGTCCGCATCGGCATCGACACCGGAGGGACGTTCACCGACGTCGTCGCGGTGGACGAGGAGACCGGGCAGACCACCACCACCAAGACGCCGTCCACCCCGGCCGACCCGGCCGAGGGCTTCCTCACCGGAGTCCGCAAGGTGCTGGGCCTGATGGACCTGCCGGGCGGCGCGGTCACCGCCGTCAGCCACGGGACGACCGTCGCCACCAACCAGCTGCTCGAGGGCAAGCTCGACCGGATCGGGTTCATCACCACCGAGGGCTACGAGTCGGTGCTGGAGATCGCCCGCCAGTCGGTGCCCGACGGGTACGGCAACAGCTACTTCTGGGTCAAGCCGCCGCGGATCGTCCCGGCCGACCTGGTGCGCACCGTGCGCGGCCGCCTCGACCACAGGGGCGAGGAGATCCGCCCCTTCGACGCCGACGACGCCCGCACGGCCGCCCGCTTCTTCAGGGACGCCGGCATCTCCACCATCGGCGTCTGCTTCCTGCACGCCTACGCCGACGACGCGCACGAGCGGGCGATGCTCGAGGTCATCCGCGAGGAGCACCCGGACGCGGTGGTCTCGCTGTCCAGCGAGGTGCTGCGCGAGTACCGCGAGTACGAGCGGTCGGTGACCACGCTGGTCGACGCCGCGGTGAAGCCGAAGGTCGGCGCCTACGTCACCAACATCCGCACCCGGCTGGACGAGATCGCCCCGGGCGTGCCGTTCTACGTGATGAAGAGCAACGGCGGCGTGCTCAGCGCCGGCGAGGTCGTGCACCAGCCGATCACCACGATGCTGTCGGGCCCCGCGGCCGGCGCGCTGGGCGCCGCCCTGATCGCAGGCACCGCCGGCTTCGACCGGGTGCTCACCTGCGACGGCGGCGGCACCTCGACCGACGTCACCGTCGTCATCGACGGCGAACCGACGCTGACCACCGAGGGCTCGGTCGGCGACTACCCGTCCAAGATCCCGATGATCGACGTCGTCACCGTCGGCGCCGGCGGCGGCTCGATCGCCTGGCTGTCCCCGGAGGGCACGCTCAAGGTCGGCCCCAAGTCGGCCGGCGCCGACCCCGGCCCCATGTGCTACCCGGACGGCGGCGACCAGCCGACCGTCACCGACGCGCACGTCGTCCTGGGCCGGATCCCCCCGCACCTGCTGGGCGGGGAGATCCCGCTGTCGGTCGACGCCGCGACGAAGGGCCTCGCCGCGCTCGGGGCCGAGCTCGACATGGACCTCGAGCGGACCGCGACCGGCATCCTCGAGATCTCCGCCTGGAACCAGGCCAACGCGCTGCGCCAGGTGACCGTCGCCCGCGGCCTCGACGTCCGCGACTTCACGCTGACCACGTTCGGCGGCTCCGGCTCGCTGCTGGCCTGCCGGCTGATGGACATCCTCAACCTGCCGCGCACGCTGGTCCCGCCGAACCCGGGCAACGTCAGTGCCTTCGGGCTGCTCACCGTCGACGTCCGCAACGACTACGTGCAGACCGTGGTCTCCAGGCACGCCGACCTCGACCTCGACCGGGTGCGCGCGGTGTACGCCGCCCTCGAGGGCCAGGCCCAGATCGCGCTGGACGGCGAGGGCTTCGACCGCGGAGCCCAGCGCATGCAGCGCACCGCCGACCTGCGCTACGTCGGGCAGGCCTTCGAGGTGCGGGTGCCGGTGGCCGAGGGCGACCTGGACGCCGTGGCCGCCGAGGACGTCGCGCAGGCGTTCCACGCCGCGCACCGCCAGCTCTACGGCTACGACTTCGCCGACGACCCCCGCCAGGCCGTCGAGTGGGTCAACCTCCGCGTGAGCGGGATCGGGCCGATCCGCCGTCCGGACATGGTGGAGCTGCCGGCCGAGGACGGCGGCGTCGAGCGCGCCGTCACCGGTTCGCGGCGGGTGTTCTTCGACGACTGGGTCGACACCCCGACGTACGACCGGCCCGACCTCGGGCCCGGCGACGTCGTCAGCGGCCCGGCGGTCATCGAGGAGTTCGGCTCGACCGTGCCCGTGCACCCCGGCTTCCGGGTCACCGTGGACGCCCACGGCAACCTGCTGCTCACGAAGGAGACCGACCGATGACCGCGGTCCAGGGCAACAGTGGCCACGATGGCCCTTCCGGGACCCTGACGAACGGCAAGGTCGCGGCCGACCCGGTGCTCGTCGAGATCGTCGCCGGCACGCTGGCCGCGATCGAGAAGGAGGTCGAGACCTCCATCGGGCGCACCTCGCGGTCGCCGATGATCCGCGACGCGCACGACTTCCGCGCCGGCATCCACGACCGGCAGCTGCGCAAGCTGACCGGCCGCTCGTACTCGGCGCTCGTGCACCCGGTGGTGCGGGACTACCCGATCGAGACGATGAACGTCGGCGACGTCTTCTTCCACAACGACGTCTACCTGTCCGAGGGCGGGATCGGCCACCTGCCCGACCTGTGCGTCACCGTTCCGGTGTTCGCCGCGCGACCGGGAGACGGGGCGGATGGCGGCGCGCAGGTGGTCGCGTTCATCCAGGCGTTCGGCCACCACGACGACATCGGCGGCGCGGTGCCCGGCTCCATGCCGTCGGCGGCCACCAGCGTGTACGAGGAGGGCCTCATGGTCCCCCCGATCAAGCTGTGGGACCGCGGCGTGCCCAACGAGAGCGCGCTGAAGATCATGACCCGCAACTCGCGGATGCCGGACTCGCTGGCCGCCGACCTCGACGCCGAGTGCTCGGCCTGCCTGGCCGGCGCCCGCCGCCTGGGCGAGCTGTTCGACCGGTACGGCGTGGACGCGGTCGAGGCGTGCTTCGACGCGATCCTGGCCAACTCCACCGAGGTCTACCGGCGGGAGATCCTCTCCCAGATCCCCGACGGCACCTATGTCTGGGAGGACTACGCCGAGCACGACGGCGTCGAGGAACCCCAGCTGCACCGCCAGCGGATCACGCTGACCATGGACTCCACCCGGGAGACCCCGCTGGTCATCGACTTCACCGGCACCGGCCCGCAGGCCAAGGGCCCGATCAACCACTGCGGCGACTACGCCGACGGCAACTTCCTCAAGAAGTGGCTGGCGCCGATCCTGCGCAACCTGGCCCAGACGCCCGAGCGGATGGCCGAACTCGACGTCAACGAGGGCGTCGTCCCGCTGATCGAGATGCGGTTCCCGGAGAAGGGCACGCTGCTCACACCGATCTTCCCGGCGCCGACGAACGCGCGGACCTTCGTCATCCTGCGGCTGCTCGGCGTGCTGGCCGGGGTGCTCGCCAAGGCGACCGGCGGCCGGATGCCCGCCGACCAGGAGACGATCCGCTACACCGGCGTCTACGGCACCGACGCCGACGGGCAGCCGTACCTCATGCGCGAGGTGCTCGGCGGGGGCTCCGGCGGCCGGTACTACGCCGACGGCGAGGACACCATCCACGTGGTCCCGGACTCGCGGAACCTGCCCACCGAGTTCACCGAGGGGCGCTTCCCGCTGCGGGTGGAGCGGCTGGGCCTGGCCCTGGACTCGGGCGGGCCGGGGCGCTACCGCGGCGGCTGCGGGTACGAGAAGCACATCCGGGTGCTGCGCGACGCGCACTTCATGTCGATCGCCGACCGCTCGATCCTGGCCTGCTGGGGCGTGAAGGGCGGCAAGGCCGGGCGGCCGTTCCAGATCACCGTCGACCCCGGCGGCCCCGGCGAGCACGACGTCGACGCACTCGCCGACGCCGAGCCGCTGACGGCGGGCACGGTGGTGCGCATCCGGACGACGGGCGGCGGCGGCTGGGGCGACCCGCTGGACCGGCCGGTGGACGAGGTCCTGCGGGACATCGCCTGGCGGAAGGTGTCGGTGACCGGCGCCCGCGAGGACTACGGCGTGGTGGTCCGGGACGACGGTTCGGCCGACGTGGCCGCCACCGAGGACCTGCGCGCCGAGCGGCGGGCCGCCCGCACCGGCGACGAGCCGTTCTTCGACCGCGGCCCCGGCTACGCGGCGCTCTCCGGCGGCGCGGCGTTCAACGAGTTCGACGTCCTCTAGGCCGCCGAGGGGCAGAGATGGCCATTTCTGCCCCTCGGGGTCCGGGTCAGCAGGCGGCCGGAGGTTCCCGCCCGGGGAGGGCGAACTCCAGCCGGACCGCGTCGGTGCGCGGGAGGAGGACGGCGGCCCCGGACTCCGGCGCCCACGCCTCCGGCAGCAGGAGGTAGTGGTCGCCGGCCTGCTGGACCAGCTTCAGGCCGTCGTAGCGGAAGCGGTAGGCACCCTCGGGGTCCGCGCAGGTCACCGGGTCGACCCCCGGGACGTCGATGCGCAGGTCCCGCTCGCTGAAGACCACGGCGTCGGGCCACCCGGCCAGGCCCTCCTCCAGCTGGGCGGCCCGACCGAGGCCGACGCCGCGCGCGTAGGTGCTCACCGCCCAGAAGAGCCCCACGGTGATCAGCACGAACGCGGCGGCCCACTCGGCCAGCCCGCTCCCGGAGAGGCCCGGACCACGCCGGCCGTCACGCGCCTGACGCGCCAGGTGGACGGCGTAGACCAGCAGCACCACCCCGATCGAGAGGGCCAGTCCGCCGGCCTCGGGGAACCGGCGTGGCCAGCCGGGACCCCTGACCACGGCGACAGCCGCGACAACCACCAGCAGCCCGCCGAAACCGCCCACCACCGGGGCGGCGCGCCCGAGGGCCGCACGCCGCCGGTCGCGGGGCAGCCGGCGCACGGCGAACCGGTGCGCCCACAGCCCACCGAGGGCACACGAGGCCGCCACGGCGATGGGCATGAACAGCCCGTCCGCGCTGCGCACCAGGAAGTCGTTCGGCGTCAGGTCGAGGACGGTGAAGTTGACGCCGAAGTACCCGAAGAAGGCGTTGGCGTGCTGCCGGCCGAAGTACAGCAGCAGGGCCGTGATGGCCGTCGTGGGGGCGATGACCGCGCCGACGGTCGTGAGGACCTGCGGTAGCGCATCGCCGGCGGCGACGTCCTCGTCGACAGCGGCCGGTCGGCGCCCGCTCTGCTCGGACCGTCGCCACGCGGTCCGGGCCGCGCGGCGCCAGTGCTCCGCCCGTCGCCAGCCCGGCCGCGACCGACGGGCGCCGGAGGTCTGGGGACGTACCCGGGTCGCGGTCATCCAGCCGACTGCTGTTCACCGGACGACCCGCAGGCAGCGGCAGTGAGGAGCACGGTCACCACGGTGTCCTGCTGGATCAGCCCGCCCTCGGGCTCCTTGCTGTACGAGAAGTCCGCCACGCACAACGGGGAGTTCTCGTCGGGCTCGACGTCCGGGGAGAACACGATCGTGCAGACCGTCGCGCACCTCTGCTCGAGGTTGGTCTCGAGGTCGCCGTCATGGGGTCGCCCCCTGTCCTCGAAGACGGGGATCTCGATGGGCGTTCCCTGCCGGCCCGGCTCGGTCTCCCCTCCGGACGTGCCACCGGGGACCTGGTCCGGCGATCCCGGACGGGACCCGGTGTCGCCTCCTCCACCGGAGGCGGGCGGCGGCTCCACCTCGCTCTTCGGAGCCGGCGGCTCCACCTCGCTCTTGGGAGCCGGCGGCGGCTGCGCTCCGCCCGAGGCCGGCGGCTGCTCGTCGCCACCCGACGCCGGCGGCGGCTCCCGGCCGCCACCGGAGGCCGGCGGCGGGCTGTCGTCGCCACCGGACGCCCCGGTCGACGGGCTCTCACCGCCGGTTGCCCCCGTTCCGCCCCCGTCCGCAGGGGTCGCCGAGTCTCCACCGCCCGCGGCAGCACCGCCCTCGGGCGGGACGTCGTCCCCGCCGGACGCGACCGGCTCCTCGGTCTCTGCCGCCCCGGACGAGGACTGCGCCTGCGTCCCCTCCGCCTGCGGAGCGGACCCCCCGCAGGCGGCGACCACCACCGCCACACCGACGCCGAGCAGTCCCCGAGAGGACGCGGTCCAGGTCAAGGTGACCTCCTGTGACCGAGGCCGATACGTACGGAGACCACCGTTGCGGCCCGGAGCACCCGGGGGAAGGGACCTACTACCCCACGCGACGACGACCGCGCGCAGCGTTCCCACGGGTGCTCGTGCTCTGCCCACCACGGTGGGCAGAGCACGAGCACTGTGGGCGGGTCAGGTGCGGGGCGCGGCGTCCGGGATCTCGACCCCCGACGGCAGCCCGGCCTGCACGTGGGCCTCGTACACCGGCTCCCACGGCACGGCCCCCTCGCCGTGCGGGCCCGCCCCCGTCCGGCCCTCGAGCAGCGTGGCCAGCTCGTCGAGGCACACGAACCAGCCGCTGGCGTTGCGCGCCGCGGCCTGCGCCTCGTCGAGCACGTCGACCAGGGTCAGCGAGCTGTGCCCGCCGTCCATGGGCTCGACGATCAGGTGGATCACGTCGTCGTACCAGGTGAAGGACAACCGGTGCGGCGGGTCGTAGACCAGCACCGTGCCGGTCTCGTCCTCGGCGTACGGATCACCGGTGAAGGTGATCGTGCCACCGGTCCGCTGCTCCAGCCGCACCTGCGAGGGAAACCACGCGGCGAGCTCGGCCGGGTCGCTGACCGCCCGCCAGACCCGCTCCACCGGGTGGGCGTAGGTGCGCTGGAAGCGGACGGCGGGCCGCCCGTCGTACTCGATGTAGGTGCCGAGGTCCATCACGTCTCCGGGTTCTCGTCGAGGTGGCGGCCGAGTGCGTCGAGGCGGTCGTTCCACAGCGCCCGGTAGGGCGCCAGCCAGGCGTCCAGTTCCGCGAGCGGGGCCGGGTCCAGCGCGTAGATGCGGCGCTGGGCGTCGGGGACCACCCGGACCAGGCCGGCCTCCCGGAGCACCCGCAGGTGCTTGGAGGTGGCCGGCTGGCTCAGACCCAGGGCGCCGACCAGCTCACCGACGGCCCTCGGTCGCTCCCGCAGCAGGGCGAGCGCCCGCCGCCGGTGGGGGTCGAGCAGCGCCGCCCACGTCGCCTCGCGCACGACCCGAGCATGCCTCGCTCGGCATATTTCCGTCAAGGCATGTGACGGAGCACCTCGGCCGTGTGCGCGTCCGCCGGCAGGAACGCCTCCACCGAGAGCTCGGCCGCCGTCAGGTCCACGGCGGTGCCGAACGTCGTCACCGTGCTGAGGAAGGACAGCACGTCGTCCCCGTGCCGCAGCCGCAGCGGCACGGCGATGCCGTCGGGCGGCCGGCGGTCCGAGCCACCCGGAAGCGCCGCCAGCTCCCGGTGCAGGGCGGCCAGGGCGGGGTCGGCGGTCAGGTGCGCCTCCCGGGCCAGCCAGGTGAGCAGGTGGGTGCGCCACTGCGGCAGGTTGAGGATCCGCGGCGCCAGCCCGCGCGGGTGCAGGCCGAGCCGCAGCACGTTCACCGGCGGCACGAGCAGGGCCGGGTCCGTGCCGGCGGTCAGCAGCGCCAGGCTGCGGTTGCCGGCCACCAGGTGCCAGCCGCGGTCGACGACGAGCGCTGGGTAGGGCTCGTAGGCGGTCAGGACGAGGTCCAGCGCGGTCCGGACGGCGGCCATGTCGGGGTCGTCGAGCCGCCGCCGTCCGTAGACCGGCGCATACCCGGCCGCCAGCAGCAGTTCGTTCCGCTCCCGCAGCGGCACCTCCAGCTGCTCCGCCAGGTGCAGCACCATCTCCCGGCTCGGCCGCGCCCGCCCGGTCTCGACGAAGCTCAGGTGACGGGCCGACACCCCCGCCTCGCTGGAGAGGTCGAGCTGGCTGAGCCGGCGCCGCTGCCGCCAGTCGCGCAGCAGCTCGCCCACGGGGGGCCGGGTCTCGACGGCGGTCACGGCTGCGACGCTAGCGACGGCGGGCGGGCCCGTCGCTTACCTCGCAGGTAATCGACCGGCCGCGCGAGCCGCGCCAGCGTGGTCGCCATGACAACCACCACCGCTCCCGCTCCGGCGTCCCTGCTCCGCCTCGCGCTGCGGCTCGACGCCGTCGTCACCGGCCTCAACGGCGCGGCCTACCTGCTGGCCGCCGGCCCGCTCGCCGACCTGCTCGGCCTGCCGGACGGCGTCCTGCGCGGGGTCGGCGTCTTCCTGCTGGTCTACGCCGCGGCCGTCTGGCTGGTCGGCGACCGGCCGGTCGCGCCCGCCGTCCGGACCGTCGTCGGCGCCAACCTGCTGTGGGCCGCCGGCTCCGTCGTGGTCGTGATCGCCGACCTCGGCACGCCGTCCACCGTCGGCGCCGTCTGGCTGGTCCTGCAGGCCGCCGTCGTCGCCGCCTTCGCCGTCCTGCAGGCCGCCGGCCTGCGGCGTTCCTGATCCGCCCCACCGAGAGGAGAACCACCATGACCGCCTCGCCCGACACCGCCGCCCGCTACCTGGCCGCCTGGAACGAGACCGACCCCGCCGCCCGACGGGTCCTGGTCGAGGAGGTGTTCGCCGAGGACGCCCGGTACACCGACCCGCTGGCCGACGTGGCCGGTCGCGAGGCCATCGCGGCCACCATCGCGGCGGTCCAGGCGCAGTTCCCTGGCTTCGTGTTCCGGCTGGCCGGGCCGGTCGACGCCCACCACGACCAGGTGCGTTTCACGTGGCACCTCGGGCCGGAGGGGGCGGAGGCGCCCATCGCCGGTTTCGACGTCGCCGTCACCGACGGGGACGGCCGGATCCGGGCCGTGCTGGGCTTCCTCGACCGGGTGCCCGCCGCCGCCTGACCGCCGCTCCGGCAGGTGTCAGCTCTCCTCCACCCGCCAGGACCCGACCGCGGTGTAGCCGCTGTCGTAGAGGTCCTGGCGGGTGCCGGCGTCCAGCGGCACCTGCTTCATGCTGCCGCCCCAGTACCGCAGGATCCGGCCCAGTTCCGCGGCCCGGTCGTCCCCGGCCAGAGCCCCGGCGTCCAGGTCCACCTCGAGCACGAAGCGCATCCGCCGATCATCGTCGCCGGTGCCACCACCGGCGACGCGGCGGCGGAGCCGGGACCTCGGGGGGCGGAGGCGGCGGACGGGTGGCCCGCCAGTGCGCGACGAGCGCCTCGACGTCGGCCAGGCCGGGCACGGGCGCCCACCGGCTCTCCTGCGGACGGCGCCAGAAGGCCTCGACGCGGGCGTTGTAGTCCTCGGCGAGCGCGCGGACGGCGGCCTCGGAGGGCAGCCCGGCCACCCGCCCGGGCAGCTCGTCGCGCTCCCTGCGCAGCGCCATGCCGGGCGGCAGCAGGTCGCGGGGGTCGGCCGCCTGCCGCCGGGCCCAGTCCAGGGCCCAGTCGTAACTGCCCTGCTCCCGCTCGCGGCGGGGCAGCGGCCGGCCGGCACCGTCGAGGTCGTCGAAGGCCCCGCGGGCCCGCGCCTGCGCGAGCTGCTGATCGACCCAGGTCTCGAACGACATCCCGGGCGGCTTGCGCTCCGTCATCCCCTCCAGGGTGACACCGCGAGCCGGGCGGCGGGTGAGCTCGGGCTCAGGCGGCCCGGAGGGGGCGCAGCGCGGCGGTGACCCGCTGCAGCTCGTCGAGCATCGCCTTGCCGCCGGCCTCCAGCTCGGCGTTGGGGGAGAACTCGTCGTCCTGGTCGAGGAACTGCGCGAAGAACGGCACCGACACCGCCTCGACCACCGGCAGCACCCGCAGGGCGCCGAGCACCGGCTTGAGCGCACTGGACGCGCGCAGCCCCGCCGAGACGCCGCCGTAGGTCACCAGGCCGGCCGCCTTGTCGGCCCACTCGACCGAGAGGAAGTCCAGCGCGTTCTTCAGCGCGCCCGGGAAGGAGTGGTTGTACTCCGGGGTCACGAAGACGAAGGCGTCGGCGCGGGCGACCGTCGCGCTCCAGTCCTTCGTGTGCTGGTGCACGTACTGCTGCAGCCGCGGGTGGTGCGGCTCGTCGAACACCGGCAGCCCCACCTCGGCGAGATCGACCAGCTCGACGTCGAAGCCCCCGTGCACCTCGGCCAGGCGGGTCACCCAGCGGGCGACGGCGAGACCCCGCCGGCCGGGGCGTGTGCTGGCGGCGACGACCTGCAGGACGGGACGGGACACGGAGAGCTCCTCACGACGGCTTCGTGGAGCTCTCAACCGCGCCGGAGCCCCCTGAATCCCCGGTGTGGCGGAGACGTCACTCGCTGCCCCGTCACCCGATCGTGACTTGACCCGCCGGGGGACGACGTGCCGCCCGCCGGGATCCTCGCGCAGCGTGGCGACCTGCCACGAAGGGGTGAAGAAGCAGCTCAGCGCCCTGCGCAGCGGCCCGGCACCCCCCAGGCTGACCGGCGTGCCGCTGTCCGTCCCCGGGTTGCCCGACGTCCCGCCCGAGCTGGCCGGGCCGGTCGCGGTGGAGCTGGCCAAGGCCGTCCGCGACATCCCGCGGGCCGACGCGCTGCCCGGCGGAGTGCTCTACGAGCCGAAGTGGGACGGCTACCGGCTGGTCGTCGTCCGCACCGGCGGCAGTACCCGGCTGTGGTCCAAGCAGGGCCGCGACCTCACCGACCGCTTCCCGGACGTCGCCGCCGCCGCGGTCGCCCAGGTGCCTCCGGGCACGGTGGTCGACGGCGAGGTCGTCGTGTGGAACGGCTCCCGGCTGGACTTCGGGCTGCTGCAGCGGCGCATGGTCACCCCGCCCGGCCGGATCGGCGCCCTCGTCGCCGCCGCCCCCGCCTCCTACGTCGCCTTCGACCTGCTCGCCCTCGGCGGTGCCGACCTGCGCCGCCGCCGGCTGCGCGAGCGGCGGGCCGCGCTGGAGGAGCTGGCCGGGCGGTGGGCGCCGCCGATGCAGCTCTGCCCCGCCACCACCGACCCCGACGAGGCGCGGCAGTGGTCCACCGACTGGCGGGCCGCGGGTGTCGAGGGCCTGGTCGCCAAGGGTGCGGGCACCCGCTACGCGCCCGGTCGGCGGGAGTGGGTCAAGGTCAAGTCCTGGGAGACGACCGAGGTGGTCGCCGGCGGCGTGATCGGCCCCATCGAGCGGCCCAGCCAGCTGGTGGCCGGGCGGTACCGCGACGGCGAGCTCGTCGTCGTCGGCCGCAGCAGCCCGCTGTCCCCCGCGCAGGCCGCCGAGCTGGCCGCCGTCCTCCGGCCGGCCGGACCGGACCACCCGTGGCCCGACCGGATCGGCACGGGCCGCTTCGGCGGCGGCCGGCTGTCGGTGCCGCTGACCCGGGTGGCGCCGGACGCCGTCGTCGAGGTCGCCGCGGACGCCGCGCTGGAGGCCGGCGTCTTCCGGCACCCGCTGCGCTTCGTGCGGGTCCGCCCCGACCTCGAGCCCGGGGACGTCCCCGGCATCTGACGCTCTCCGCGGAAACCGCCGCCGTCGATTTCCGCGGAAAGCGCCGGTCAGGACCCGGGGGTCAGGGGCGCTGCGGTACCCGGCCGAGGGCGACCAGCAGCCGGCGCAGCAGCCCGGCCAGCTGCTCCCGGTCGCCGTTGGACAGGCCGGAGAGCAGCCGGCGCTCGGTCTCCAGGTGGTCGGGCAGCGCGGCGTCCAGGGCCGCGCGGCCGGCCTCGCTGAGCGTGACGACGACGGCCCGCCCGTCGGCCTCGCTGCGCTCGCGGGTGATCAGCCCCCGCTCCTCCAGCCGGTCCAGCCGCTGGGTGATCGCGCCCGAGGTCACCAGCGCGGTGCGCATGAGCGCCGTCGGGGTCAGCTGGTAGGGCGCGCCGGCCCGCCGCAGCGCCGCCAGCACGTCGAACGACGGCGCGTCCAGCCCGTGCCGGGCGAACGTGGCCCGCTGCGCCAGGTAGACCTCCCGCTGCAGCTGGCTGATCCGGCCGATGACGCCCATGGGGCTGCAGTCGAGGTCGGGCCGCTCCCGCGCCCACTGCTCGAGGATCAGGTCGACGGCGTCCTCGCCGGCGGGGTCCCTCACGCCGGGAGCGCCACGTCGGCCAGGTGCTCGGCGTAGCTCCGCGGCGGGCGGCCGAGCAGCGCGGTGAGCACGCGGGGGCTGCCGGCGAAGCCGTGCGACCGGTAGTGGTCGAACATCAGCCGCCGGCAGCGGCCGGCGTACGCGGCAGGCACCTCGCCGCGCGGGACGACGTCCTCCACGGTCACCTCACGCCCGAGGCGCTGGCCCATGAGCTCGGCCAGCCGCGGTGCGGGCAGCGGCTCCGGGCCGGCCGCCTCGAACGTGCCGCCGTCCAGGCCGTCCTCGGTGAGCAGCACGGCCGCGGCCTCGGCGACGTCGGCGAGGTCGACCAGCGACTGCCCGGTGCGCAGTCCCCACGGGCTGCGCAGCCGGCCGCTGCGGGCCACCTCCGGCAGCTGGTCGTCGAGGTTCTGCGCGTAGGCGCACGGCTGCAGCACCCGCCAGGCCAGCCCGGCCGCGTCGAGCGCCTCCTCGGCGCGGTCCTTGGCGGCGTGGTGGGGCATGGAGCGAACCTGCGGCCGCAGCACCGAGTGGTAGACGACGCGCGGGACGCCGGCCCGCCGCGCCTCGCCGAAGATCGCGGCGGCCCCCTCGGCCTCGTCGGGGTCGAAGTTCGGCCAGATCAGGTACAGCGCGCCGGCGCCGTCGAGCACGTCGGCCCACGGCATCGGCTGGGTCAGCTCGGCGACGACCACCTCGGCACCGAGCTCGGTCAGCTCCGGGCGGGGACCGCGCCGGGAGACGACCGCGCGCACCTGCTCGCCGCGTTTCCGCAGGGCCCGGACGACGGCGCTCCCCGTCTGCCCGCCCGCCGCCGTCACCACGATCACACCAGGTACCTCAACAGTGAGGAATCGCCGCCGTCAAGCACGGGGAGGTGTCGGAACGGAACTCAGCGCAGTCGCGCGCTCAACCGGACGGTGAAGCCGCCGGGCCCGGGCAGCAGGTCGACGGAGTCCCACAGCTTGCGGGCGAGCCACAGGCCCATCCCGCCGCGGCTGAGGTCGTCGCCGTGCGCCGGCTGGAAACCGGCCAGCGGGTCGGAGAAGGAGTGCCCGGCGTCGGTGATGGTGACCACCATCGACGTGCGGTCCGCCCAGATCCGCGCCGAGACGGGTCGGACGCCGTGCCGGAAGGCGTTGGCGGCCACCTCGCTGGTGGCCAGGTGGAGGTCCTCCCGCTGCTCGCGGTCGGGCACCCGGGCGGCCAGGACGGCGCCCATGGCGTGCCGCAGCTGCGCCAGCACCGGCGCGTCGTCGACGGCGAACACCGGCGGGGTGTCCTCGACCGGCTCCCGCGTCACCGGCAGCGACGCGACGAAGGTGAGCGGGTCCTGGTAGCCGGCGTTGACCGCCCACGAGTCGCCCCGGACCAGCTCCGGGTGGGTGCTGCGGGCGCTGTCGACGACCGAGGAGAGGAGCCGGCCGCGGTCGTAGACGCACAACGACGTGATCGGGGCGTCGCGCAGGATCCGGTTGCACACCGACTCGAACCGCTGCCCTTCCCGCCAGCCCGCCGGGTGGTCGCCGAAGTCGACCTCGGAGAAGACCCGCAGCCGACCCGACCCGCGCTCCGCCGCCCGCGTGAGCAGCCGGCGGGCCCGCCCGAGGACGTCGGGTGCCCGCGCACCGAGCAGGCCGAGGGCGGGGTCCTCGTGCACCAGGCGGTGGCGCTCGCCCAGCTCCGCGCAGAGCAGTTCCGCCGTCTCGGGCGGACAGGTCAGCGCGACCAGGTCTCCGGCCCGCAGCCCGGCGTCCAGGAACGGCAGCGCGGCGGCGAGCAGCTCGTCCCGGGTGTCGACGACCGCGGCGCCGTGGCGGAACCGCGCCGGGTCCGGTGACCCCGTGCGCGGACCCGGGAGGACGGACGGCGCCACGTGCTCGCCCACCGTGCTCTCCACCGGCCCGTCCTCTCGCTGGCCGGGGGGACCGGCCGACTGCCACGTCACTCTGCACTCCGCGGGACCGGGGTCCCGCCGGAGCGGGTCGCGCACACCGTCAGGCAGACGGGGGCGTCGCCCACTCGGCCACCTGTTCCCCCAGCCCGGCCAGAGCGAGTATGCGCGCCGGTGGCGTTCCGTGCTGCGTCTGCACGCCCAGTCGCACGTCCGCATCACCCGCGCGGGCGAGGAGCTGCAGGACCATCCCGATCCCGGCGCTGGCCAGGTACGTGGTGGACCGCAGGTCCAGGGTCGCCGACGATCCGCGGGGCAGGCCGGACAGGCAGTGGGCCAGTTCCGCGCCGAGCGGGCCGGCCGCGACCAGGTCCACCTCGCCGACGACCTCAAGGCGCGGCCCGCCGCGATCCTGGTGGACCACCAGGTGCGCGCCGCCGTCCCCCGCCGGCAGGGCGGCGCGCTGGGGGCGGACGCCGGGCGCCGCGGTACCCGGCGGCACGCGGAAGCGGACCGTGGTGCCGCCGCCGTCCGGCCCGCGGGCCACCTCGACGTCCGAGGCCAGCGCGGTGATCAGCTCCAGGCCACGGCCGCGGTGCCCGCGGTCCTCCGGCGGCGGGCGCCAGACCCCGTTGTCCCGCACCTCCACCAGCACGCCGCCGTCGAGGTCGCGGGCCACCCGGTACGCGCAGGCGCCGTCCCCCGCACCGACGCCGGCCCCCGTGTAGGCGTGCTCGACGGCGTTGGCCAGCGCCTCGCCCAGCGCGAGCTGCAGGTCGTCGACGGTCTCGTACGGCAGTCCGGCCGCCGCCGCCCACGCGGCGAGCTCGCGCCGCACGCCGGCCAGGCGGGCCGGGTCGGCCGGCAGCCGCTCGTCGAGCGGGGCGGGCAGCAGCCGGGCGGCGATGACCGCCACGTCGTCGGGCTGGTCGGCGTCGGCCAGCACCTCGGCCAGCAGCCGGTCGGTGAGCCGGACCGGGTCCGCACCCGCGTGCCGGGCCGCGGTGGACGCGACGCGGTCCAGCCCCTCGTCCAGCAGCTCGCCCCGCCGCTCCACCAGGCCGTCGGTGTAGAGCAGCAGGGTCGCGCCGACCGGGATGTCGACGCAGCCCTCGCTGTACGGTGGCCGCCCCGGAGCGCCGAGCACGGCCCCGGAGCCGGCCTGGTCGAGCAGCCGGGCGCCGTCCGGGGTCACCAGCAGTGGTGGCGGGTGACCGGCCCGCGCCCACCGGACCGTGCCGGTCTGGGCGTCGAGCACGAGGCAGGCCGCGGTCGAGGCG
This sequence comes from Geodermatophilus sp. CPCC 205506, assembly GCF_051383635.1. Classification (NCBI taxonomy): domain Bacteria; kingdom Bacillati; phylum Actinomycetota; class Actinomycetes; order Geodermatophilales; family Geodermatophilaceae; genus Geodermatophilus; species Geodermatophilus sp. CPCC 205506. The sequence goes on from NZ_JALPKP010000016.1 coordinate 47,400, forward strand.
AGCGAGCCGGGCAGCCGGGCGGCGAAGCGGTCGAGCAGCTCCAGTGCGTCGGCGGGCCCGGCGCCCTGCAGCAGGGCTGCGGACAGCGCGCTGCGCAGCTGCCCCATGACCGCCGCGGCGGCCGGGCCCTGGCCGACGACGTCGCCGACGGCGATGGCCACCCGGTCGTCCTCCAGCTGGACGACGTCGTACCAGTCCCCGCCGGCCTGGCTGCCCTCGGCGCCCGGGATGTAGTGCGCCGCCAGCGCGAGCCTCCCGAGCCGGGGCAGCTGGGCCGGCAGCAGGCTCAGCTGCAGGGTCTCGGCGATGCCCTGCTCGGCCCGGTAGAGGCGGGCGCGGTCGAGGGCCTGCGCGCACTGCTCGGCGACGGCCAGCAGCATCGCGCGGTCGACGGCGGAGAACCGCCGCACCCTCGGCCAGGCGACCGAGAGGACGCCGACCACGCGCCCGGCGACGGTGAGCGGGAGGGCGACGATGGCGCCGAGCCCGTAGGCCCGGACCGCCTGCTCCAGGTCCGGGGGCAGCGCCGGCCGGTCCGAGGCGTCCTCGACCCACACCGGCCGGCGCTCGGTCACCGCCCGCGTCGCGGGGAGGGACAGCGACAGCGGGAGGGTGGTCCACAGCCGCTGCCCCTCCGGGCTGCCGCCGTCGATCGTGAGCGCGGCCAGCGCGCGGTGCGAGCGGTCGAACTCGTAGACCGCCACCCGGCTCTCCGGGCCGGTCAGCTGCCGGACGTGCCCGGCCGCGGCGACCGCCACCTCGACGGGCGTCGTCGCGGCCGACAGCTCGGCGGTGGCCCTCTGCAGGAGGGCCAGCCGCCGGGCCGCGCCGCGCTCCTCGGCCAGCAGCAGCGCGTTGTCGACGGCCAGCGCCGCGCGGGCGGCGACCTCCTCGAGCAGCGCACGGTCGTCGTCGGTGTACGGCGGCGCGTCCGCCCGACGCCCCAGTGCGAGGACGGCGAGCACCCGCCCGCGCACGGTCAGCGGGAGCGCGAGCACCGAGGCGACCGCCAGCGGCGGCGCGAGGGCCGGGTGGCCCGGGCCGAGGTCGGTCGCGCCCGCCAGCGTCGGGTGCACCACCGACCGGCCGGTCCTCAGCACCTCCGGCCCCACGCCGACGTCGGGGTCCAGCCCGGCCAGCGCCGCCTCCGTCCCCCCGTCCAGGCCGGCGATCCCGGCCCAGCGGAGCCGGCCGTCGTCCTCGACCAGGCGCACCGTGCACAGGTCGGCCAGCCGGCGCTCGACCAGCAGCCGGGCCAGCGCGCCGGTCTGGCCCTCGACCGTCGTCTCGCGGTCCAGTGCGGCGCCGACCTCGGCCAGCAGGGTCTGCCGGGCGGTCTCCCGGGTGCGGGCGTTGACGTCGGTGCAGCTGCCCACGTAGCCCGCGAAGGTCTCGCCGGCGCCGATGGGCGTGGCCCGCTCCAGCAGCCAGTGGTACGCGCCGTCGGTGCGGCGCAGCCGGAAGTCGACCTCCCAGCCGTCGCGGCGGGCGGTGGCGGCGGCCACCACCTCGGCGTAGCGCTCGCGGTCCTCCGGGTGGATCCCGTGCTCCCACCCGTGACCGAGCTCCTCGCCGATCGGCCGTCCGGTGAACTCCGACCAGCCGCGGTTGACGAACAGGCGGCGCAGCTCGGTGTCGGCCACCCAGATGAGCGCAGGGGCCAGGTCGGCGGTGGCGGTGAACCGCTCCTCGGCTGCCCGCCGCACCCGGCCCAGCTGCAGGTGGGCGCCCACCCGGGCCAGCAGCTCCTGCGCGGAGAACGGCTTGACCAGGTAGTCGTCGGCGCCGGCCGCCAGTCCCTCGACGGCTGCCTCCTCGCCGGCGCGGGCCGAGAGGAGGAGGACCGGGACGCGGGCGGTCCGGACGTCGGCGCGCAGGGCGGCCAGCAGCTCGACGCCGTCCAGCCCCGGCATCATCACGTCGCTGACCACGAGGTCCGGCGGGTCGGCGAGCGCGGCGTCCAGGGCCTGCCGGCCGTCGGCGACCGCCCGGACGTCGTACCGCGAGGCGAGCAGCCGGACGACGTAGCGGCGCATGTCGGCGTTGTCGTCGGCCACCAGCACCCGGCCCGCGCCGCTCCCGGGCGGGAGGGGGTCGGTCTCGGCCGGCCCGTCGGGGTCGCCGTCGGGCAGCCATCGCAGCGCCTCGGCGACGAACGGCACGGCGGCCGGCGAGATCCCGGTACCGGCGGCGGACGGGACCGCCTCGGCCAGCCGGTCGGCGGGCAGGTGCGCGGTGCCGAACGGCAGCGAGACGGTGAACGTCGTCCCGTTCCCGGGGGTGCTCTCCACATCGATGCTGCCGCCGTGCAGGCCGACGAGCTCGCGGACCATCGCCAGCCCGATGCCGCTGCCCTCGCCGGACCGCCCACGGGCGTGCGCGACCCGGTGGAAGCGCTCGAACAGGCGCGGCAGCTCCTCGGGCGGGATGCCCGTGCCGGTGTCACTCACCTGGAGCAGCGCCACGCCGCCGTCGCGCTCGAGGCGCACGGCGATGCCGCCGGTGAAGGTGAACTTCAGCGCGTTGGAGAGCAGGTTGAGGACGACCTTCTCCCACATCTCCCGGTCGATGTGCACCGGCTCGCCCAGCGGCGCGCAGTCGACGGTGAAGTCCAGGCCGGCGCGGGTGACCGCCGACCGGAAGACGCTGGCCAGCTCGGCCGTGGTGGCGGCGAGGTCGACCGGCTCGAAGCGGGCGTCGATCCGCCCGGCCTGGATGCGGGAGAAGTCCAGGAGGGTGTTGACCAGCTTCCCCAGCCGCAGCGCGTTGCGCTCGATGACCTCGAGCTCCTCGCGCACCCGGGGGTCGGCCCGGGCGACGGGGCTGGCCTGCAGCTCGGCGACCGGACCGGCAATCAGCGTCAGCGGGGTGCGGAACTCGTGGCTGACGTTGCTGAAGAAGTCGGTCTTGGCCCGGTCGAGCTCGGCCAGCGCCTCGGCGCGGCTGCGTTCGGCCTCGTAGCTGCCGGCGTTGAGCAGGCCGGAGCCGATCTGGTTGCCGACCAGCTCGATGAAGCCGCGGTAGGAGTCGTCGTAGCGCCGGTGCGGGCTGAGCCCGGCGACCAGGAACGCGGTCACCGGCCCCTCGTCCTGGGCCGAGGAGGCGATCGGGACGACGACGGCCTGCGTCGGCGGCCGTTGCCACGCCCCGGTGGGGAGGCCGGAGAAGCGGTCGGCGAGGTCCTCGACGAGGACCTGCTCGCCGGCGAGTACCCGGTCCAGCGGCCAGCCCTCGTCGCCCGGCTCGATCACCTCCGGAGCCGCGGCCGAGCCGGGCTCGACACCGGTCGCGCAGCCGAGCCGCGCCGTGCCGGACCCGTCGAACAGGTACGTGAGGCTGAACGGCAGGTCGGCGAGGTCCCGCCCGAGCTGCTCGCACACGGCGCCCAGCACGTCGGCCCGGGTGCGGGTGGTCGCGATGGCGGAGGCGAGGTCCCGGAGGGCGGCCATCCGGCGCTCGCCGACCACCCGCTCGGTGTTCTCCGTGACCACGCAGAGCATGCCCTGCGGCCGGCCGTCGGGATCGTCGATCGGGCTGTAGGAGAAGGTGTGGTAGGTCTCCTCCGGATAGCCGCTCCGCTCGAGGAAGAGCAGCAGGTCCTCGTCCCAGGTGGCGATCCCCGTGTCGAGCACGGACTGGATGCGCGGCCCGATGTCCTCCCAGATCTCCGACCACATCTCCCGGGCCGGCCGGCCCAGCGCCCACGGGTGCTTCGCCTGGAGGGTGTCGTGCTTGTAGGCGTCGTTGTAGAAGGTCGTCAGCTCCGGGCCGTAGGCGGCCCACATGGAGAACCGCGACGTCAGCACGATGCGGACGACGTTGCGCAACTCGGACGGCCACTGCTCGGGCGGGCCGAGCGGCGTCTGCGTCCAGTCGCGCTCGGCCATGGCGCGCCCGACCTCACCACCGTCGGCGAACAGCGTCCGCCCGGCGGCGTTCTCGGTCACCGCGGCATCACGAGGGGATGGTAGGTGGCGGCGCCGACGTCCCGCCGTCTCGGGGGCCGACCGCGGCCCGCCCGGCGAGGCGATCGAGCGTGGCCCGGTCGACGCCCGTGGCCGCCGCGACCTCGGCGTCGTCGAGGGCGCCGCAGTCCAGCCCGCGCAGCAGCACCGCGGCCAGCGCGCGGGCGGTGGCCGGCTCGTCGAGGACCCCGCCGTCCACTCCGTCCAGGTAGGCGGCCAGGCGGGCCGCGGCCGCCGGCAGCGCGGCCCGGAAGAAGGCGTACGTCGCCGCGTACCGGGTGACCAGTTGCGCCGGGTGCAGGTCCCAGCCCTGGTAGAGGCCGCGCTCCAGCGCACGGTGGACCAGCCCCGCGTGCCGCCGCCAGGCCGCGTGCACCTGCTCGCGCGGGCCCACCGGGAGCACGTTGGAGGAGCCGTCGACCGGGCGTGCCCCGGTGCCGGCGACGGCGACCTGCACCAGCTGCTTGGCGAGGTCGGCGGCCGGGGCGTCGGGGGCCTGGTGTGCCGCGGCGATGCCGAGGGCGGTGCTGTAGTCGTAGGTGCCGTGGTGCAGGCCGGTCAGCCGTCGGCCGGCCGCGTGCACCATCCGCACCGCGGTCACCGCGCCGTCGCGGCCGAGGACCGCCTGCGGGGTCTCGATCTGCAGTTCGAGGTCGAGCGCGAGGCCGTGCGCGGCCTCGAGCGCGTCCAGGACCGGGAGGAAAGCGCGCACCTGCTCGACGTCGGTGACCTTGGGCAGCGTGACGGTCGCCCGTCCCGGACCTTCGGGGCTGGGAGTCCCGGGGGTGGCGTCGGCGAGGGTGGCGAGGAACAGGTCGAGGCTGCGGACGCCGCGCCGCCGGGTGGCCCCCTCCAGCGACTTGGCCCGGATCCCGACCGCCGGCGCCGCCGTCCCCGCGCGCAGGTCGGCGCCGAGAGCAGCGGCCGCTGCCCGCACGTCGCCGTCCTCCGCCTCCGGGGTGCCACGGTAGCCGTCCTCGGCGTCGACCCGCAGGTCCTCGACCGGTTCGCTGGCCAGCTTGGCGCGCACGCGCGGCAGCACCTGGTCGACCAGCGCCGGGTCCAGGCCGAGGTCGGGCAGGCCGTGCTCGTCGAGGGCGGCGAGGGCCGCCGTCCCCCAGGCCGCCGCCAGCCCCGGGACGACGGCGTCGGCGGGCACGTAGCAGGTGTGCACCGGCTGCCGGCCGGGCCGCTCGCCCGGGTAGGCGGCCGCGCGGGCCGCGTCGACCGGCGCGAGCCGGCGGTCCAGCTCGGCGTAGACGCCTTCCTCCAGCATCACTGCACGAGTGCGTAGGCCGGCAGCGTCAGGAAGTCGGGGAACTCGTCGGCCAGCGCGACCCGCTCGAACAGCCGCCGGGCGTCCTCCAACCGGTCGAGCTCGCCGATGCCGGCCACCTCCTCCTCCACCACCCGGCGCACCAGCTCCGCGGTGACCGTGTCGCCGGTGTCCAGGACGACGCCGTTGCGCACCCACTGCCACACCTGCGAGCGGCTGATCTCGGCGGTCGCGGCGTCCTCCATCAGCCCGTGGATGGCGACCGCGCCGTTGCCACCCAGCCAGGCGGCGAGGTAGCGGATCGCGATCTCCACGTTGGCCCGCAGTCCGGCCATCGTCCGCTCCCCCGGCACGCCGGGGACGTCGAGCAGCTGCTCCGCGGTGACCGCGACCTCCGGCCGCTGCCGGTCGAGCTGGTTGGGCCGGTCGCCCAGGACGGCGTCGAACGCCTCGCGGCAGACCGGCACCAGGTCGGGGTGGGCCACCCAGGAGCCGTCGAAACCGTCGCCGGCCTCGCGGGTCTTGTCCTCCCGCACCTTCGCCAGGGCGCGCTCGTTGGCCTCGGCGTCGCGCCGGCTGGGGATGGCCGCCGCCATGCCCCCGATCGCCATCGCCCCGCGCCGGTGGCAGACCGCGACCAGCTGCTCGGTGTAGGCGCGCATCATCGGCGCGGTCATCGTCACCGCCGACCGGTCGGGCAGCACGAACTGCGGGCCGGCGTCGCGGAAGACCTTGATCACGCTGAAGAGGTAGTCCCAGCGGCCGGCGTTGAGGCCCGCGGCGTGGCTGCCCAGCGCGTGCAGCATCTCCTCCATCTCGAACGCGGCCGGGATGGTCTCGATGAGCATCGTGGCGCGGATCGAGCCGGCCGGGAGGTCGAGCGCCTGCTCGGCGGCGTCGAACACCCGCGCCCAGAGCCGCGCCTCGAGGTGGCCCTCCATCTTCGGCAGGTAGAGGTAGGGACCGCTGCCGCGGTCGAGCTGCTCGCGGGCGTTGTGGAACAGGTACAGCCCGGCGTCGACCAGCGCACCGACCGCCGGCGCGCCGTCCACCAGCAGGTGCCGCTCGGGGAGGTGCCAGCCGCGCGGGCGCGGCACGATCGTCGGCAGCTCGCCGTCCTCCCGCAGCCGGTACTCCCGGCCGTCGTCGGCGGTGTGCGACAGCGTCCGGCGGACGGCGTCGCGCAGCACCACCTGGCCGCCGACGACGTTGCCCCAGTGCGGGGTGTTGGCGTCCTCGAGGTCGGCCAGCCAGACCTGGGCGCCGCAGTTGAGCGCGTTGACCGCCATCTTCGGCTCGGTCGGGCCGGTGATCTCCACCCGCCGGTCGACCAGCCCGGGCGGCGGCGGGGGCACCCGCCAGTCGCCGTCCCGGACCTCGGCGGTCTCGGGGCGGAAGTCGAGCCGCCGGGTGGCGGCGATCTCCGCCCGCCGGGTGGCGCGGGCGGCCAGCGCCGCGTCGCGCTCGGCGCCGAAGCGGGCCTGCAGGGCGGCGACGAAGGCCAGCGCCTCGGGGGTGAGGACCTCCTCCCCCCGCTCGACGTCCGGCCCGTCCACGCGCACGTCCACCATGGCCGCACCCTGCCACGTCCGCGCCGGTGCGCAGGACGTCGCTCTCCGCGGAAACCGTCGCGGGGTGCTGGCATCCTCCCCGGCATGGCCGCCCTCGACGACCTCAACGCCGGGCCGCCCGACCGCGCCGTCGCGGCGCTGCGGGCCTGCAACGCCGCGCCGCGGTTCGCCGCCGAGCTGGTCGCCGGCCGCCCCTATCCCGACGGCGACACGCTCGTCGCCCGCGCTGAGCAGGTGGCGCGCGGGCTGCCGTGGGCGGAGGTCGAGGTCGCCCTGGCCGCGCACCCGAGGATCGGCGACCGGCCGGAGGGCTCCTCCCCCGAGGCCGCGGCCTCCCGGCGGGAGCAGGCCTCGGTGGGCGGGGCGGACGACGCGACGCGGGCCGCCCTCGCCGACGGCAACCGGGCGTACGAGGAGCGCTTCGGCCGCGTCTTCCTCGTCCGCGCGGCCGGCCGCTCGCCGGAGGAGATGCTCGCCGAGCTGCACCGGCGGCTGGGCAACGACGAGGAGACCGAGCGGGCCGAGGTGACCGAGCAGCTGGCGCAGATCACCGCGCTGCGGGTGCGGGGGCTCGTCGGAGACGCGAGGGCGACGGGCGAGCGAGCATCGCAGCGAGCGCCGGCGAGCGAGGAGCGGAACGAGTCCGGAGCGGAGCCGATGGCATGAGCGTGTCGACGCACGTGCTGGACTCGGTGCTCGGCCGGCCGGCCATGGGGGTCGCCGTCCGGCTGGTCGTCGGGGAGGAGCTGGTCGCCGAGGGGGTGACCGACGCCGACGGCCGCTGCCGGCTGGTCGAGGCCGCGACCGGCCCGGGCACGCACCGGCTGGTCTTCGCCACCGGCCCGTGGTTCGCCGAGCAGGGCCGGGACACCTTCTACCCCGAGGTGGTGCTCACCTTCGCCGTCCGCGAGCCCGGGGAGCACCACCACGTGCCGCTGCTCCTGGCGCCGTTCGCCTACTCGACGTACCGCGGCAGCTGACCGGACGAGCCGTGGCCGAGATCGAGCTGATCGGGGTCCCGTTCGACCGGGTACGGGCGGCCGGGCAACGAGGCGCTGGCCGCGGAGGCGCTGCGCGGAGCGGGGCCGGCCGCCGCCTTCGCCGGCCACTCGGTGCACGACGCCGTGTCCGCGGCGCGCTGGAGGTCCCCGGCTGCAGCGGGTTCAGCGTGGCCATCTACGACCCGGACAGGATCCCGACGGCACGGGCACGCAGCAGGTCGTGCGGCTCGCGGAGCAGCTCGCCGCCGTCGTGCGGTGACCCGACGTTCCACGTGCAACAGTCGCGCATGGCGATCCGGCTCGGGCCCAACCAGTACGGCAAGGCGGAGGTCCGCGTGGTCGCGGTGGATCGCAGCCGGCCGCAGCACACCCTCGTCGACCTGAACGTCACCACCACCCTGCGCGGCGACTTCGCCGCCGCGCACACCGAGGGCGACAACGCGCACGTGCTGCCGACCGACACCCAGAAGAACACCGTCTTCGCGTTCGCCCGCGACGGCGTGGGCGCGGTCGAGTCGTTCGGCCTCCGGCTGGCCCGCCACTTCGCCGCCGCACAGCCCTGGATCAGCGGCGCCCGGGTGGCGGTCGACGCGCACGGCTGGGCCCGGATCGCCGTGGACGGGCAGCCGCACGGGCACGCCTTCCGGCGCGACGGCGGTGAGGTGCGGACGGCGGTGGTCACCGTGGACGGCGCCGACGTGCACGTCCTCGCCGGGCTGCGCGACCTCGTCGTCCTCAAGACCACCGGCTCGGAGTTCCGGGGCTTCCCCCGCGACCGGTACACGACGCTGGCCGAGACGAGCGACCGGATCCTGGCGACGGCGGTGACCGCCCGCTGGCGCTACACGTCCGCCGACCTGGACTTCGACGAGGTGTTCGCCGGCGTCCGGACGACGCTGCTGGAGGCCTTCGCGGCCACCCACTCCCTCGCCCTGCAGCAGACCCTGTACGCGATGGGCGCGGCAGTGCTGGAGCGGCACCGCGAGGTCGCCGAGGTGCGGATGTCGATGCCGAACCGGCACCACTTCCTGCAGGACCTCTCGGCGTTCGGGCTGGACAACCCCGACGTCGTCTACCACGCCGACGACCGCCCCTACGGGCTCATCGAGGGCACCGTCCTGCGCGACGACGTCCCCCCGGCCGAGGCGGCCTGGCTGGGCACCCCCGGCTCCTGCTGATGGCGACGCCGTCCCGGTTCGACTGGTTCGCCGACTGGGCGGCCAGCCACGTGCTGCTGACGCTGACGGCGGTGCGCGGACCCGGGATCGAGGAGCTGCTGACCGCGCTGGACGCCAGCGAGGTGGACCGGGGCGCGTGCACCCACCGGGAGGCCATGGACCTGGACCTGCCCGCCGTCCGGGTCGGCACCGCGCAGGGCTGGACGTACGCCGTCGAGCTCTCGTCGGTCCGGGGCGGCGACCCCGCCGTCCTCCAGCGACTGACCGCCGGGGGCGGCGAGGCCGTGACGGCCTGTCTCACCGCGACGGTGCAGGGCCTGCACCACGCGCGGGACGGCGAGTACGTGGTCGGCTTCGACCTCGTCCTTCCGTCGTTCCGGTGGGGCCGCGAGCCGCACTCCCTCGACCGGGAGATGGCGGCCGCCGGCCTGCTCGACGAGGACGGCCCGCGGCCGGTCGCCGCCTGCGCGGACATCCTGGAGCGGGCGTTCGGCCTCACCGTCACCCGGGACGTGCTGGAGCGCCGGCTGCTGTGCGCGACGCTGGGTGGGTGACGGCGGTCAGGACGGCCCGGCGCCCTCCACGCTGATGCCGCCGAAGAGCACGTCGGCGTGGATCCGCAGGTCGGCGCCGCGCTCGTCCTCGGTCCGGACGGCCCCTTCACCCTGGCCGAGGCCGATGCCGCCGACCCCGCGGAAGGCCCACCAGACCCGCCAGCCGGCCGGCACGAGCACGGTCAGGCCGCCCATGAACGCGCGCACGGTGAGGTCGATGCCGCCGGGCACCCGGGGGAGGGCGGTGAGGTCCACCTCGCCGCCGCCCATCACGAGGTCGAAGCGCAGCCGGGACAGCTCCGGGTTGACCGGCCGCAGGTCCACCCCGCCGAGCGCAACGACCCGCCGGATGCCGGCGGTGCTCTCGTCGCCCTCGTCCTTGCGGCGGGCCACCAGCCGGCCGGTGACGGCCAGCACCGCCTGGAACGCCCACCAGGCGAGCAGCCAGGGCAGCGCCCTGCGGACGGCGGGCGGCAGGGGGCGCGAGGACCTCATGCCCCCCAGCCTGCCCGGCCGCCCGGGGCGCTGCCCAGGGGGACCGCCGTGCCTGCGACCATCGCGGGGTGAGCGAGCGCGAGACGCTGACCTACGAGCTGTTCGGCACCGCGGCCCGCGAGCTGGCCGAGCAGGTCGCGGCGGACGGCTACGAACCCGACCTGATCCTCTCCATCGCGCGCGGCGGGCTCTTCCTCGGCGGCGCGCTGGGCTACGCCCTCGACGTCAAGAACCTGTTCGTGATGAACGTCGAGTTCTACACCGGCGTCGACCAGCGCCTGGAGCTGCCGGTCGTGCTGCCGCCCACCCTGGACGTCGTCGACCTGACCGGGGCGAACGTGCTGGTCGCGGACGACGTCGCCGACACGGGCAAGACGCTGGAGCTGGTCCGCGACTTCTGCGCCGGCTACGTCGCCGAGGTGCGGACGGCGGTGGTCTACGAGAAGCCGCAGTCGGCGGTGCGCTGCGACTACGTGTGGCGGCGGACCGACCGCTGGATCGACTTCCCGTGGTCGGCCCAGCCGCCGGTGCACCGCCGCAGCCCCCCGAAGGCGTAGGAAGCTCTTCCCACGTCCGGGCGCGCCTGACATGGGTATTGCTTCCTTTGCCTCGTCCGGCGATGCCTCTCAGTACCGGAAGCGGCCGACCGAGGAGCTCAGCGCGGCGGCCATGCGGGCCACCTCGTCCATCGCCGTCCGGGCGTCGGTCATCGCCCGGGTGGTGGCGCCCGCGGCCCCGGCGACGGCGGTGATGTTCTCGGCGATCTGACCGGCCGACATCGCCGCCTCGGCCACGTTGCGGTTCATCTCCGTGGTGGTCGCCGTCTGCTCCTCGACGGCGGCGGCGATGGTCCCCTGCGAGTCGTTGATGAGCGCGATGATCTGCGAGATCTCCCCGATGGCGCGGACCGCACCGCCGGTGTCGGCCTGGATCGCCTCGACCCGGGCGGTGATGTCCTGGGTGGCCTTGGCGGTCTCCTGGGCCAGCTCCTTGACCTCGTTGGCCACGACGGCGAAGCCCTTGCCGGCCTCCCCCGCGCGGGCCGCCTCGATCGTGGCGTTGAGCGCCAGCAGGTTGGTCTGCTCGGCGATCGCGGTGATCACCTTGACCACCCCGGCGATCTCGAGTGAGGAGTCGCCCAGCTTGGCGACGGTGGCGGTCGTCGCGTCGGCGACCGAGACCGCCTGGGAGGCCACCCGGGCCACCTCGCTGGCGTTCTGGGCGATCTCGCGGATCGAGGCGCCCATCTGCTCGGAGCCGGCCGCCACGGTCTGCACGTTGACCGAGACCTGGCCCGCGGCGTCCGCGACCACCCCGCTCTGCGCGGAGGACTCGTCGGCCAGCCGGGTCATGTCCTGGGCGGTCGCGGAGAGCTCCTCGGTGGCCGAGGCGAGCGTCGTCGACGTGTCGCCGATGATGGTGAGGACGGCGCGCAGGTGACCCATCGACGCCTCCAGCGCGGCGGCCATCTGCCCGACCTCGTCGCGGCTGTCGACACCGGTCGAGCCCCGCAGGTCGCCCTCGGCCAGGCCGGCCAGGACCGCGCCCACCCGGCGCAGCGGCCGCACCACCGAGCGGGTGACCACCAGCCCCAGCGCGGCCAGGGCCAGCACGCCCGCCACCGCGACGACCAGCGCGAGCGTGATCGCGGTGGACCGCTGGTCGGCGCTGTGCTCGGCAGCGGCGGTCGCCCGGTCGCCCACGGCCGCACCGACGGCGGGCAGCTCCTCCTCGAGGACGGCGAACGCCTCGGCGAAGCGGGGGTAGGCGAGCCGGGCCGCGACCGGGTCGGCCCCGGCGAGGGTGACGATCTGGTCGGCCGAGGCCAGGTAGTCCTCCACCGCGGGTGTCACCTCGGCGACGCCGGCGGCGACCTCGTCGCCCAGGCCGGCCTCGGCGACGCCGGCGAGCACCTCGCGGAAGGTGGCCGAGTGGTCTGCGAGGTCGGCGGCGGCGGCGCGGGACTCCGGACCCGTGGCCAGCAGCGCCTGCAGCACGTCACCGCGGACGGCGTCGTGCATCATGTCGGCCTCCAGGGCCAGGCCGGTGGCCGACGTGGTGACCAGCAGCTCGTCGGTGCGCTCACCCGTTCCGTTGAGGGCCTGCACCGTGATGACGGCGAAGACGGCGAGGACGACGGCGGCGGCCGCGACGAGGGCCGCCAGCTTCACGCCGAGGGGACGGTCGGACCAGAGGTTGCGCGCCATCGAGGCACTCCCGCGTCACGAGGTGGTCGGCGCGGGGGTGCGCGCCGTTGACCCCTCATCGGCACGATGTTGGAGTGACTACAGCGGAACTCCTTCGACGTTCATGGGCTTCCTCGTCTCGTTACCGGCGCCCGGCTCAGGCGACGAGCCGGTAGAAGCGGAAGAAGTCGTTGTCGATCGGCAGCACCTCGACGCCGGAGAACCCCGCGGCGCGCGCGTACCCCTCCAGGGTGGCCGGCCGCATGACCGTGCCCGTGCCGACCGACGGCCGGGTGGAGCGCCCGTCGGGGAGGCAGCAGGTGAGGCTGTAGCCGTACATGAGCCGCTCGACGTCGTCCCCGGGGGCGGTGAACCGCTCGGCCACGCGCTCGTCGACGACCAGCACCGTGCCGTCCGGGCGCACCATCCGCCGCATGGCGGTCAGCACGGCGGCCGGGTCGGGCAGGTCGTGGACGCACTCGAAGGCGGCCACCAGCGCGTACCGGCCCGCCGCGTCCGTCAGCGCGCCGACGTCGGCCACCTCGAAGCGGACCGGGTCGGCGACCCCCGCCTGCTCGGCGTTGCGGCGGGCTCCTCGACCGAGGGGACGTCGAGGTCGTACCCGTCGACCTCGACCTGGGGGTACGCGCGGGCGATGCCGATCGAGGACCACCCCATCCCGCACCCGACGTCGGGGACCCGGCCACCGGCGGCCAGGGCGTCGGCCAGTCCGGGGACGCGGGGGAGGTCGTCGGTGGCCATGGGGCCGAGGAAGTAGGGGCGGTTGGCCGCGGCCTGCGCGTCGCGCGCGTCGCCCATCTCGGCCCAGCCGAGGCCGCCCCCGGTGCGGTAGGCCTCCACCACCCGGGGCACGTTGCGGGCGAAGGCCAGCGCGACGCGGGCGAACGGCGGCATGTAGGAGAGGTCGAGCTCGTCGACCAGGACGCCGCGGTGCTCGGGGGGCAGGGTGTAGCGCCGGGCGTCGGGCGCGGCGGCGACGTCGTCCACGGTCAGGTAGCCGGCCACGGCCTGCTGCTCCAGCCACTCCCGGGCGTAGCGCGGGTCGGTGCCGGTGCGCCCGGCCAGCTCCGGCGGGGTGGCCGGGGCGTCGGCGAGCGCGCGGTACCAGCCCAGCTCGCTGCCGAGGTGCACCGCGGCGAGCTCGAGCGCGCCGATCACCGAACCGAGGATGCGGTCGGCCAGCGGAGCGGCGGCAGGGGTCGTCCCGGTGGTCGTCATGCCAGGTCAGCGTGGCGGGGGCCGGCGCACCCGGACAGGGACCTCCGGCCCTCAGCGCCGGGTGGAGACGGTGACGGTGAAGCGCCGGTCGGACGCGGCCACCCGCGTGGGGCCGACCAGCCGGCGCAGCGCGGCCTTGTGCGGCAGCTGGTTGTTGTAGACCGTCCACAGCTCCCCGCCCGGGCGCAGCACCCTGGCGGCGGCGGCGAACAGCGGGTCCGCGGCGCCGGTGACGACGGCCGCGCCGAGGTGGAACGGCGGGTTGCAGACGACGAGGTCGACGCTGCCGTCGGCGACGGTGGACGCCGCGTCGTCCCGGGCCACCCGCACCCGGTCGGCCACGCCGTTGGCCGCCGCCGTCGCCGCCGCGGAGGCGACGGCGGCGGCGGACTGGTCACTGGCCAGCACGGTCAGGCCCGGACGGGCCCGGGCCAGCGCGGTGGCGAGGACGCCGGTGCCGCAGCCGAGGTCCAGCGCGGTGCCGGCGTCCGGAGCCGCCTGCGGGAGGGCAGCCAGCAGCGCGCGGGTGCCGACGTCGACCCGCGTGCCGGCGAACGCGGCGCCGTGCGCGCAGACGGTGAGCCCGAGGTCGGCGTGCGTCTGCCGGCGCGGGAAGGACGGCCGGACGCCGGGCAGGGGCGCCCGCGCGACCAGCACGCGGGACTTCTGCCGGGCCAGCGTCGCGTGCACCTCGGCGAACCCGGCGCCCAGCACGTCGTTCATCGCCAGGGTCATGTGCTTGACCCGGCCGCCGACGAGGACGGTGACGTCGGGAGCCGCGGACGCCGCCGCGAGCTCGGTGAGCTCCCGCAGGGCGTCCAGACCCTTCGGCGCCTTGGCCAGCACGAGCCGCGCGCCGTCGAACAGCTCCGCGGTCAGTGGCAGCGACCGGTGGCCGCCGGTCAGGCAGGTGCGCGCGGCGTTGCGGGCCAGCGCCAGCTCGCCGACCAGCAGATCCTGGCCGACCCGCACGTCCTGCGCGCCGGCCGCGACCGCGCCGAGGGTGAGCGCCCCGTACGCGTCGTCGACCACGACCACCTCGCCGGGGCCGGCCGTTGCAAGCGCACCGGCGGCCTCGTCGAGCAGCAGCCGGTCGGTCGCGTCGACCGCGACGAGCTCCGGCGCCTCGACGTCCGGCTCCCGCCGCAGCTGCCCGAACAGCTCCTCGCGAGGCATAGGAAGCAATACACCCGTCCTGGGTCGCGACACGTGGGTAGAGCTTCCTATGCCTGGAGGGTTCAGACGCCGGGGAGGCCGACGGGGCAGGAGACGCCCGTCGAGTGCACCGGGCAGTAACCGTTGGGGACCTTGTAGAGGTACTGCTGGTGGTAGTCCTCGGCGTAGTAGAACTCGCCCAGCGGGGCGATCTCGGTGGTGATCTCGCTGAAGCCGGCCGCGGTCAGCCGCTCCTGGAACGCCTCGCGGCTGGCCCGCGCGACGGCCTCCTGTTGCGGGTCGGCGTAGTAGATCGCCGAGCGGTACTGGGTGCCGATGTCGTTGCCCTGCCGCATGCCCTGGGTGGGGTCGTGGTCCTCCCAGAACACCTTGAGCAGCTGCTCGTAGGAGATGACCGCGGGGTCGAAGACGACGAGCACGGCCTCGGTGTGACCGGTCCGCGCCGAGCAGACCTCCTCGTACGTCGGGTTGGGCGTGAAGCCGCCGGCATAGCCGGCCGCGGTCGAGTAGACGCCGGGGGTCTGCCAGAAGACCTTCTCCACGCCCCAGAAGCAGCCCGCGCCGAGGACGGCGGTCTGCAGCCCCTCGGGGAAGGGCGGCTGGATGCGGTTGCCGTTGACCGCGTGCACCTCGGGGATGTTGGGGAGCGGGTCGGGGCGGCCCGGCAGGGCCTCCTCCGGAGTGACCGGCTGGGTCTTGAACCGGGAGAACAGCATGTCCCGAGCGTAGGCCGGACCGGCGCGTCGGTCGTGCGTCACGTCCCGACGCCGGTTCGCCCCGGCCGGCAGCGGGCAGGAGGAGCGGCATGTGGCTCTTCCTCACCCGCCGGCTGCGCACCTGGCTGATCCTCACCGTCCTCGTCCCGCTCGCGACCGGGCTGGTCCGCCGCGTCGGGCGCACGCTCGAGCGCCGGACCGGCTCGACGCAGCTGACCCGGGCCCTCTACCGGGTCGGCGACCTGGGCGACCGCGCCCGCGCGACGCTCCGCGGCGGGCGCCGGCGGCGGTGACGTCGTCGGGCAGCGCCCCCGCGCTGGAGCACGAGCCGGCCCCCGTCCCGACCCGGGCGGTGGCCGTCTTCTGCCACGGCGGCACCGTCGCCAGCGTCGATCCGCCGCGGGAGCGCGCGCTGTCGCTGCTGCGGATGCGGGCGATCGAGCAGTTCGTCCGCGCCGCGGGGGCCGGCCACGGGCTGGACACCTACCTCCTGCGCTACCGGGTGGCGGGGTGGAACGGCGTGGCGGCCGACGCCTTCGCCGACGTCCGCTGGACGCTCGCGCAGCTCCGGGACCGGCACGGCGACGACGTCCCGGTCGTGCTGGTCGGGCACTCCATGGGCGGCCGCGCCGTCCTGCGCGCCGGCGGGGACGCCTCGGTGCGCGCGGTCTGCGCCCTGGCCCCGTGGACGCCGCCCGGCGAGCCGGTCGAGCACCTGCGCGGCCGCACCGTGGCGCTCCTGCACGGCCGCGGTGACCGGTGGGTGCCGGCCACGCTGTCGGCCGACTTCGCCGTCCGGGCGGCGCGGGCGGACGTCCGCGTCGCCCGGTTCACCATCGCCGGCGGGCACAGCATGGTCCGGCGGGCGCCGACCTGGCACGCCTTCGTGCGGGACGTCGTCCTCGCCGGGTCCGGCCTCGCACCGTGGCGGGCGGACCTGCGGGCGGCCCTGGACCACCGGGAGCTCGCCGTGCCCCTGTGACCGGGTGCAGGATGCCCGGTCGTGCCCCCCGTCCCCTCCCGCGTCGCCGCGCTCGGCGACGAGCTCGTCCGCATCCACGACTCCCTGCGCAGCGACCTGCGTCGACTCCAGGACGCCGTCGCCGACGGAACGCCGTCCGGCCGCCCGCTCGCCGTCCACTGCCTGGCCTTCTGCGGCGCGCTGACCCGCCACCACACCGGTGAGGACGCCGGCGCCTTCCCCGCGCTGGCCGAACGGTTCCCCGACCTGCGGCCGCTGCTGGAGAAGATGGCACAGGACCACGACCTGATCTCCGGCATCGTGGCGCGGGTGGAGGAGATCGCGGCGTCCGGCGACGCCGCCCTGGCCGGGGAGCTCGACGGGCTCGCGGCGATCATGGAGTCGCACTTCTCCTTCGAGGAGCGCCGGATCCGTGACGCGCTGGACCGCCTCGACGGCTCGGCCGCCGACCTCCTCGGCGCGTGATGCGGAGTCGACCGGTGCCGGTTTCCGTCGTGTCGGGGCTCACGAGAACAGCGCGCTGTAGCCGTTGAGCGCGGGCTGCCCGCCGAGGTGGGCGTAGAGCACGGTGGACGACGGGTCGATCTCGCCGCGCCCCACCAGGTCGACGACCGCGGCCATCGACTTCCCCTCGTACACCGGGTCGGTGACCATGCCCTCGGTCCGCGCCGCCAGCTCCATCGCGCGGATGGTCGCCTGGTCGGGGATGCCGTAGGTGCCGCCGTGGTAGCGCTCGTCCAGCTCGACGTCGTCGGCGGTCAGCCCCCGCCGCAGGCTCACGAGGTGCCCGGTGCGCTGGGCGATGCGCAGCACCTGGTCGCGGGTCTCGGCCGGCTTGGCGGAGGCGTCGATGCCGAGGACCCGCCGCGGCCGCGCCCCGTCCTCCTCGAGCTTGGCGAAGCCGGCGACCATGCCCGCCTGGGTGGACCCGGTCACCGAGCAGACGACGACGGTGTCGAAGAAGACGCCGAGCTCGGCCTCCTGCGCCGCGACCTCCTCCGCCCAGTCGGCGAAGCCCAGCCCGCCGAGCGGGTGGTCCGACGCCCCCGCCGGGATGGCGTACGGCTTGCCCCCGCGCTCCCCGATGTCGGCGAGCGCCGCCTCCCAGCTCTCCTTGAACCCGATGCCGAACCCCGCCTTGACCAGCCGGACGTCGGCGCCGGCCAGCCGGCTGATGAGGATGTTGCCGACCTTGTCGTAGACCGAGTCGGGCCAGTCCACCCAGCTCTCCTGCACGAGCACGCACTTCAGGCCCACCCGAGCGGCGACGGCGGCGACCTGGCGGGTGTGGTTGCTCTGCACGCCGCCGATGCTCACCAGCGTGTCGCAGCCCTGGGCGAGGGCGTCGGCGACCAGGTACTCGAGCTTGCGGGTCTTGTTGCCGCCGAACGCGATGCCGGAGTTCACGTCCTCCCGCTTCGCCCAGACCGCGGCGCCCCCGAGGTGCTCGGTGAGCCGGTCGAGCCGGTGCACCGGGGAGGGCCCGAACAGCAGCGGGTAGCGGGGCAGGTCAGTGAGTGCCATCGGGGGTCTCCTCGTCGGTCAGCTCGGACAGCAGCGCCGTCCAGATCTCGGTGGTGGTGGCGACGGCGGCGTCGACGTCGGAGCGCGCGCAGGCGGTGATCAGCCGGTCGTGGAGGACGACGGACTCCCGGCCGTGCGCGGTGGCGAAGCGCTGCCGCTCCAGCCGCCGGATCGCCGGGGTGAGGCGGTCGACGGTCGCGGTGAGCGCGGTGTTGCCGCACCGGCGCAGCAGCACGCCGTGCAGGTCGTCGTCGGCGGCCAGGGCGGCGTCGACGTCTCCGGCAGCGACCGCCGCGGCGAAGCGCTCGTTGGCCCCGGTCATGGCGGCGACGTCGTCGGGGGTGACGGCCGGGACCGCCTCCCGGGTGGCCAGCTCGTGCATCGCGCGGACGACGGCGGCGGCGTCGCGCACGTCCCGCACGCGCAGCGGGGTGACCCGGGTGTGGCTCTGCGGCTTGGCCTCGACCAGGCCCTCGTCGGCCAGCCGGGCGAGCGCGGCCCGCACCGGCGCCACCGACAGCCCGAGCCGGCCGGCCAGCTCGGCGTCCTTCACCACGGCACCGGGAGCGAGCTCTCCGGCCACGATCGCGTCCCGGATGCGGGCCAGGGCGACGTCGCGCAGCAGCACCCGGTCGACCGGAACAAGTCCCACGACTGACATCTCAGATGTCAGCGTCTCGTCCGTCAACCCCCCACGCGACTTTCCGCGCCGGAAGTCCCGGACTTCCGGCGCCGAAAGTCCGGGGTGTTGCGGTTGGTGGCAGGGCAGGACGTCGTCCCGGGGCCCCGGCGTGCCTACCGTCCGCGTCGTGAGCCTGGACTGGAGCACCGACCCGGCCGACGCCGTCCGCCACTTCGCGCACCGGCTGGCCGTGGAGACCGACGTCAGCGACGTGCACGCGGCCCTGGAGTCGGGCGATCCCGGCTTCGTGCTGCTCGACAGCCGCAGCCGGGAGGCGTGGGAGCAGGGGCACGTGCCGGGCGCCGTCCACCTCCCGGGGCGGGAGATCGCTGCCCGCGCGCCGGCCGAGCTGGACCGGTCCGTCCCGGTCGTCACCTACTGCTGGGGCCCCGGCTGCAACGGCGCGACCCGGGCCGCGCTCGCGCTGGCCCTGCTGGGCCACCGGGTGCGGGAGATGATCGGCGGCTTCGAGTACTGGGCGCGGGAGGGGCTGCCCGTCGCGACGGCGGACGGCGTCTCCCGCCCGGCCGTGGACCCGCTCACCGCACCGGCCGGCGCCCGCTGCGACTGCTGATCTCGTCCGGTCAGCCGTAGACGGTGTCGCCCTCCCGCCAGGGCCGGAGGCGCTGCCCGCCCGTGGTCAGCTCGTCGGGGATGACGGCCCCTCGTGACCGACCGCCTGCGTCAGACCGGGACGGAGACCCCGACGCCGCCGCGGGTGTGCGCGCCGTAGCGGGCGATCTCGCGGTCGAGGTCCAGCGGGGCGGTCATCTCCGCACCCTCCATGATCCCGGGGGTGATGAACTCGGCCGGGAGCAGCCAGGACACCTCGAACTCCAGGCCGTCCGGGTCGTGCGCGTACAGGGCCTTGGTGGTCACGTGGTCCGACATCCCGACCAGCGCGCCGGCGCGGGCCAGCGCGTCGCGGATGCGGGCCAGCTCGGCGAGCGTGTCCACCTCCCAGGCCAGGTGGTAGAGACCCACGGTGCGGCGGCCGGCCTCGGAGGCCCCAGCACCGGCGCCGATCTGGAACAGCCCCAGGTCGTGGTCGTTGGTGGACCCCTCCGCCTGCAGGAACACCGCGGCGCCGGGGATCTCCATCTTCACGCGGAAGCCCAGCACGTCCCGGTAGAACGCGTGGCTGCGGTCGACGTCCCGGACGTAGAGGACGGCGTGGTTGAGGCGCTGGACCGGCATGGCGTGCTCCTGCTCGACGGGTGACCGCCCCAGTGTGCACCGCCGTTGCTTGATCGTTCAAGTATTGGACCGTGTTCCCGGGGTACCGGCCCATCGTGGACGCCTCGGCTGCGGACGTCGTCGTCCGGGTGCCGGCGGAGCTGTCGTTCCTGTTCCGCCCCCGGGACCGCCGCGCCCGGGAGCGCCGGCTGGCGTTCGACCCGGACGCCACGGTCGCACACGTCGTCCGGGCCGCCGGGGTGCCGCCGACCGAGGTCGGCGGGCTGCGGCTGGACGGCCTCCCCGTGGCGCCGGACGCGCGCACCCGCCCCCGGAGCGTCGTCGAGGTGACCCCGGCGGATCGGCCGCAGCCGGTGCCCTCCGGCGGCTTCCTGCTCGACGTCGGGCTGGGTGCGCTGGCCCGCCGGCTGCGGCTGCTCGGCCTGGACGCCGCGTGGTCCAACTCTGCCGAGGACGCCGAGCTCGCCGCGCGGGCCGCGGCCGAGGACCGCGTGCTGCTCACCCAGGACCGCGGCCTGCTCATGCGCCGCGGGGTGCGGGGCGCGCTGGTGCGCGGGAGCCGCCCCGACGAGCAGCTCGCCGACGTCCTCGACCGGTTCTCCCCGCCGCTGGCGCCGCTGAGCCGCTGCACGGCGTGCGGCGCCGGACTCGTGCCGGTGCCCAAGGCGGAGGTCGCCGACCGCCTGCCGGCGGGCACGCGCCGCACCATCGAGGAGTTCGCCCGCTGCCCGGCCTGCGGCGGGATCTACTGGCGCGGCGCGCACGCCCGCCGGATCGACGCCATGGTGGACGCCGCGACGCACAGGTGAGCCTCCCCCCTGCGAGGCCGCCGTGTACCCGTCGAAGACCGAGGCCGCCGCGGGAGGGGCGGCGGTTTCCGCGGAAACCGACGGGAGGGCGGCGCGGGGAACGGACGGACGGCGAGGGGCTACGCTGGGCCGTACAACCGAACACACACAGCAGGGGAGCGCTTCGGCGCTGAGAGTGCGGGGCACCGCAGACCCTCGAACCTGATCCGGGTCATGCCGGCGCAGGGAGCCTGGAGGAACACATGGCCGAGCAGGCCGTCCGTCCGTCGTCCGCCGAGCACCACACCGGCCGCTGGCGGACCGTCGACATCGTCGTCACCGCCGTCCTGGGCGTCGCCTTCGGCATCGTCTTCTGGGCCTGGGGGTTGCTGTGGGCGGCCCTCGACGCCGCCTTCACCGCGTTCCCGCCTGGTCAGGCGGTCATGTACGGCGTCTGGCTGGTGCCCGCCGTCCTGGCGCCGCTCGTCGTCCGCAAACCGGGCGCCGCGCTGTTCGCCGAGCTGATCGCGGCCGTCGTCTCGGCGCTGCTCGGCTCGGCGTGGGGCACGCTCGTGCTGGTCTACGGCCTGCTCCAGGGGCTGGCCGGCGAGCTGGGCTTCGCCGCCTTCCGCTACCGCCGGTTCGGCTGGCCGCAGGCGCTGCTGGCCGCCCTGTGCGCCGGCGCCATGGCCGCGGTGCTCGACATCGTGAACTACTACCCCGACTGGACCGGCGGCTGGAAGAGCACCTACCTGCTGCTGGTCGTGGTGAGCACGACGCTCGTCGCGGGCATCGGCGGCATGGCGCTCACCCGCGCCCTGGCGGCCAGCGGCGCGCTGTCGTCGTTCGCCGCCGGCCGGTCCCGGGTCTGACCACGGGCGGGGCGCCGGCCGCCCGCGTCCCGGCCGCGGTGCGGCTCTCCGGCTGGCGGTTCCGGCACGCGAGCCGCCGGGCGTGGGCGGTGCAGGACGTCGACCTGCGGGTCGAGCCCGGCGAGCGGGTGCTGCTCACCGGGCCGTCCGGGGCGGGCAAGTCCACGCTGCTGCACGCCCTCGCCGGGGTGCTCGGCCCGGACGCCGGCGACGCCGAGGGCGAGCTCACCGTCGACGGCCGGCCGGCGCGCGAGGCCCGCGCCCGGACGGCGATCGTCTTCCAGGACCCCGACTCGCAGCTGGTCATGACCCGCGCCGGGGACGACGTCGCGTTCGGCCTGGAGAACACCGGCACGCCGCCCGCGCTGATCTGGCCGGCGGTGGACCGGGCGCTCGCGGAGGTGGGCTTCCCCTTCGGGCGGGACCGCGCCACCGCCGCCCTCTCCGGCGGGCAGAAGCAGCGGCTGGTGCTGGCCGGGGCGCTCGCCGGGCGGCCGGGCCTGCTGCTGCTCGACGAGCCGACCGCCCAGCTCGACCCGGACGGCGCCGCGATGGTGCGTGACGCGGTCACCCGTGCGATGGCCGACCGCGGCACCACGCTGGTCGTCGTCGACCACGACGCCGACAGCTGGCTGCCGCTGGTCGACCGGGTGGTCGAGCTGCGGCCCGGCGGCGGGACGGTGGACCAGCCGGCCGGGTGGCGCCCGGCGCCGCTGCGGATGCCGGTCCGCTCCCGGCACGCGCCCGGCGAGGTGCTGCTGCGCGCCGAGCGGGCCGGCTACACCCACCGCGGCAGCGTCGTCCCGGCCCTCCCGCCGACCGACGTCGTCCTGCCGGCCGGACGCACGCTCGCCGTCACCGGGCCCAACGGCACCGGCAAGTCCACCCTTGCGCTGCTGCTGGCCGGCCTGCGCGGGCCCACCACCGGGCGGGTGGTCGCCGGCCCACGGCTGACCGCCGGCCTGCGCCGCCCGGACCGGCCGCCGCACCGCTGGCCGGCCGACGAGCTGGTCCGCCGCACCGGCACGGTCTTCCAGCACCCCGAGCACCAGTTCCTCACCGGCCGGGTCCGCGACGAGCTGGCCCTGGGCCCCCTGCGGGCCGGGTCGGGGGACGACGCGGCGCACCGGCGGGCCGACGAGCTGCTCGAGCGGCTGGGCCTGGCCGCGCTCGCCGAGGCCAACCCGTTCACCCTCTCCGGTGGCCAGCAGCGCCGGCTGTCGGTGGCGACGGCGCTGGCCACCCGCCCCTCCCTCGTGGTGCTCGACGAGCCGACCTTCGGCCAGGACCGCGACACGTGGGCCGAGCTGGTCGCGCTCCTGGCCAAGCAGCAGGACGACGACCGCGCCCTCGTCCTGGTCACCCACGACGTCGCGGTGGTGACCGCCCTGGCCGACGACGTCCTGGACCTGCGCCCCTCGGGCGACCCGGTGGCGGCGTGATCGCGCCGCTGGCCCTGGGCCCGGTCCGCGAGGTGCCGCTGTCGCGGATCAACCCGGTCGCGCAGCTCTCCGCCATCGCCGTCCTGTTGCCGGTGCTGCTGGTCAGCGGCGACCTGCTCACCCCGCTGCTCGTGCTGGCCGCCGAGTGCTGCCTGCTGCCGGCGGCGGGGCTGGCCGCCCCGCGGGCGCTGCTGGCCCGCACCTGGCCGCTGCTGGTCGGCGCGGCCGGCGTCGCCTGGGTCAACGTGGCCTTCGGCGACGACGGCGCGGGCTGGCTGTCGGCCGCCGGGCTCGCGGTGCGCGTGCTGGCCCTGGCGCTGCCCGGCATCCTGCTGGTCGCCTCGACCGACCCGGTGCGGCTGGCCGACGCGCTGACCATCCACTGGCGGGTCTCCACCCGGTTCGCCTACGGCGCGCTGGCCGCGCTGCGGCTGGTGCCGCTGCTGGCCGCCGAGTGGGAGACGATCCGGCTGGCCCGCCGGGCCCGCGGCATCGAACCCCGCGGCAACCCGCTGGCGCACCTGCGGCTGTTCGCCGGGACGGCGTTCGCCCTGCTGGTCGGCGCGGTGCGCCGGGGCTCCCGGCTGGCGACGGCGATGGACGCGCGCGGCTTCGACTCCGGCGGACCCCGCAGCAACGCCCGCGGCTCGCGGCTGCGCCGCCGGGACGCGGTGTTCGTGGCCGCGGCCGTGCTGGTCTGCGCCGCCGCGGTCGCCGTCAGCGTGGCCACCGGCTCGTGGTCGCCGGTCTTCAGCTGACTCCCGCGCTACGGTCCCGCGCGTGACCCGCTACGTCGTCCTGCTGCGTGGCAGCAACGTCGGGAAGGCCCGGCAGGTGGGGATGGCCGAGCTCCGCGAGACGCTCACCGCGCGCGGCCACGAGGGGGTGCGCACCCACCTGCGCAGCGGGAACGTCGTCCTCGACAGCCCGCTGGGCGAGGCCGCGCTGGCCCGGGACGTGGAGGCGGCGGTGCAGGAGCGCTTCGGCTTCCTCTCGCCGGTCGTCGTCCGGACCGCCGAGGAGGTCGCCGCCGTGGTGGACGCCGACCCGCTCGGCGCCGTCGCCACCGACCCGGCCCGCTACCTGGTGACCTTCCTGCCGCGCCCGCCCGGGAAGGAGGAGATCGCCGCGCTGCCCCCGGCCGACGTCGGGGAGTACCGCGTCGTCGGCCGGGAGCTCTACCTCTGGCTGCCCGACGGCGTCGCCAACACCCCGCTGGCCGCCTGGGACTGGGACACGCTGCTCGGGGTCCCCGGCACAGCGCGCAACTGGAACACCGTGCGGAAGGTCGCCGCGCTGGCCGGTGTGTGACACCGGTCTCACCCACGTTTACCGGGGCTCCTCCTGACGCATACGCAGGTGTTCGGCTCGCCCGCGGGCCGCGGGAAGCGCGCGCCTCCGGGCGCCGTCGAGCACATGAGGGGGCCAACGGAGTGACACGCGAGACGGCCGGATCACTGTGGCCGTCCGCGACCCCGCCCACGTCGCGGGACGGCCTGGACTGGCAGCTCGACGACGTCGCCGAACTGCCCGCGGTGCGCGCCGCGCTGCGCCGGTACCTCGCGGGGCCGGACCTCGCCGACCTGCGCGACCGTCTGGTCCTCGCGCTGGACGAGCTGGCCTCCAACGCGCTGCGCCACGGCGGCGGTGGCGGCGTGCGGGCCGCCGTCGGGGTCACCGTGGACGGCTGGCTGATCGAGGTCTCCGACCGGGCGGCGGCCTCCCCTCCGGCGCCGGCCGTCGGCCGTGACCCCAGCGAGGGCGGCCTGGGCCTCTACCTCATCGCCGAGCTCGCCAGTGAGCACGGCTGGTACGTCACCGCCGACGCCAAGCACGTCTGGGCGGTGCTGAGGAGCTGACCGCCGAGCGCGTCAGTCCTGCGGGTGCAGCCGGATGGCGACCAGGGCGATGTCGTCCTCCAGGCCGTCGGGGCGCAGTCGCTCGATCACCGCGTCGCCGAGCTGCTCGAGGGGCAGACGCCCCAGCTCCGCCAGCGCGTCGCGCAGCCGCGCCATGCCGTCGTCGAGCGGGAGCCCCCGGCCCTCCACCAGCCCGTCGGTGTAGAGCAGCACGGTGGCCCCGCGGCGGAAGGTCACCACGTTGTCGGTGCGGGGCGCCGCCGGGTCGACGCCCAGCATGAGTTCGGCGCGCGGGGTGGACAGCTGCTCCACCCGCCCGTCGGCGTGCAGCAGCAGCGGGGGCGGGTGGCCGGCGTTGGACCACCGCAGGCTGGTGAGCCCGGCGGCGCGCTGCGCGGGGGTCTGCTCCACCCGGGCCACCGCCGCGGTCGCCATGGTGTCCATGCCCAGGCCCTCCACCGCGGCGTCGAGGTCGGCCAGCACCCGCGCCGGGCCGACGCCCTCCCGGTAGGCGATCCCGCGCAGCAGCCCACGCAGCTGGCCCATGACGGCGGCGGCCTTGGTGTCGTGGCCGACGACGTCGCCGATGACCAGCACGGTCCCGCCCCGGGGCTGCACGAACGCGTCGTACCAGTCGCCGCCGACCTCCGCGGCCTGCACGGCCGGCCGGTACCGCACGACGATCTCCGCGGAGTCCAGCACCGGCGGCGCGGTGAGCAGGCTGCGCTGCAGGTCCTCGGCGAGCCGGCGCTGCTGCTCGTACAGGCGGGCGCTGTCGAGCACCAGGGCCACCCGGGAGGCGACCTCCTGCGCGGCGGCGACGTCGTCGGCATCCGCCAGCGGCCGGTCGGCGGACCGGTAGACGCTGAGCGCACCCAGCGTGCGGCCGCGCGCGGCGAGCGGCAGCGTCACCGCCGACCGGGGGGCCAGCGCCCAGAACGTCTCGCTGGCCTCGCCCGGCGGCAGGGTGCGGCCGACCTCGGCGCCGACGTCGTCCACGGTGAGGGTCCGGCCGGAGGCGAGTGCCCGCATGATGGGCGCGTCGGGCCGGATGGCGGCCAGTCGCAGGCCGGCGTAGCGGTCCACCGTCGCCCGGGCCGCGGGGTCGCGGTGCCAGCTGCCGACGTCCCGCAGCCGGCCGTCCTCGCCCATCAGGCTGACGATCGCCCAGTCCCCCAGCACCGGGACGACCGCCTCGGCCAGCCGCTGCAGGGCGGCCTGCTCCGCGGCGCCCGCGGCCAGCGCGTCACCGGTCGCCGCGCTGACCTCGGCGATGAGGGCCAGCCGGGCCGCGCTGCGCCGCGCCCGATCCTCGGCGGCCCGGCGCTCGGTGACGTCGAGGAAGTAGACCGACAGCCCGTCCGGGCCCGGCCAGACGCGCACCTCGTACCAGGCGTCCAGGGGTGCCGGGTAGTGCGCCTCGAAGACCCGCTCCTGGCCGCTGGCCGCCGCGCCCCGGTAGTGCACCTCGAAGTCACTGCCGATGGCCGCGGGGAACAACTCCCAGATCGAGCCGTCCAGCAGCTCCTCGCGGGTGCGCCCGAGCAGCCGCTCGGCCTCGCCGTTGACGTAGGTGAACCGCCACTGGCGGTCCAGCGCGAAGAAGGCGGCGTTCATCGTCTCGAGGACGCGCGCGACCCGCGCGTCGCCGTGCCGTTGCCGGGTGGTGTCGTAGCCGACGCCGATCAGCCGGACGGCGGCGCCGCCCTCACCGGCGAAGGCCCGGCCGCGGCCGCGCACCCAGCGGGTCTCCCCGGAGGGCAGGACGATGCGGAACTCGGCGTCGTAGGCGCCGCAGGTGTCGATGGCCGCCTGCAGCGCGTCCTCGGTCCGGTCCCGGTCGTCGGGGTGCAGGCGGGCGGTGAAGGCATCGATGGTCCCGTCGAACCCGCCGGTGTCGTAGCCGAAGAGCTCCCGGAGCCGGTCGTCCCAGACCAGCCGGCCGGTGACGAGGTCCCAGTCGAAGCCGCCGATGCCGGCCGCGTCGATCGCCAGCTGGAAGCGGAGCTCGAGCCCCGCGTCGGCAGGGCGTGCCCGGTCGGGGCTCACGTTCTCACTCGCATTCCGGCCGGGGCCCGCGGCGGGTGCGCCCACGGCAGGGGGCTGGTCACCCGCTCCGGGGTGGACGGCCCGCACCTTTGTCTCACGCGGGGGATGTTCCCGACAACCGGTGTGGCCGAACGGACACCGGGCCGGGCGGCCGGGGCGGGCGCCCTCCGGTCCGGAGGAGGGCGCCCGCCACGCGGCGGGGGTGCGGACGGTGAAGTGTCCGCGGGCACGAGGTCCACGTCCGGGCGGCGGGCGTCCAGCGTCGCGGTGTCCGGTCAGTCCGTCGGCCGGCGTCGGTCCCGGCCCGGTCTCCTGCGGTCGACTCCCTGCGCCGGTGGCGGACCGGCGGCCCGATCTCGACGGCACGCCTGGCCAGGTCGGAGCCGGTCAGACACCCGGGGCTGCGGGTACCGGCGCGGACCTGTCGTCCGCCGACGGGGTGCGTCGCCGTCCGGTCGTGCCGCGCAGCGGTCGCCGCCTCCCTGGAGGGTCCGCGCGCTGCGTCGGGGCGCAGTCGGCGGGAGGTCGAGGCGGTGTACCGGTGGTGCGGAACGGCTGGGGGCGGCGGGAGGGGTCCCGTCGGGGCGTGCCAGGGGCGGTTCGAGATCGGTGGGAGGAGCGGAGGTCGGGGAGGGTCCGACGGTCGCGGCCACCGGAGGAGGCGGTGGCCGGCAGCCGGCGGGCTGGCGGGCGGTGCGGCGGACGGCGGCGCAGCTCGGTGCCGGGGTCGCGCTCGGGATCAGCCGGACGGCGATCCCCGGGCGGGTGGGGGCCGCGGGTCACCGCGTGACCTCGCCGCCGAGGAGGCCCGGGGGCCGGCCGTCGTCCGCCCGGCCCGTGCGGTGCCCGGTGCGGGAGCGGGCCGCGGTGCCGGCACCTGCCGGGCGAGCGGGGCGACCACCGGGACGCGGGACGCGGCGGCCGGACGGGCGGTCCGGGCCGGGAGGACCGGCCGGGGAGCCCCGGCCGGACGGAGCGCCGCAGCGGGGGAAGGCGCCGCGGGCTGGATCGTGGGGGTGCTGGGCAGCTCGGTCAGCACGACCGGCGCGTCGGGGTGCGGAGCCGGGGCGGCGGGGCGGCCCCAGGCGAGGTTGGCCCCCTCGGGGCCGGCGCCCCAGAGGGCCAGCCGGCGGACCAGGGCACGCAGCCGGACGCGGAGACCGGGCCGGGGGGCCTCGGCGGGCACCGGCTCGGCGGCGGGGGACGGCGCGGGAGTCTCGGCGACCGGGCGCGGGCGGGCCGCGGGCACCGGCACCGGCCGGGCGGTGGGCAGCGGACGACCCGGACGGCGCAGCGTGCCCGGACGGGTGACGACGGCCCGCACGGGCCGCGGCCGGTGCCGCAGCGGCAGCTCCTCCGCGCGGTCGAGCACGTCGAGCAGTCCGCTCAGCGTCAGGTCGTCCGCCATCCGCGACGAGCGGGGCGAGAGGGCCCGGTCGATCGCCATGACGTCCTCCTGCAGGTAGTGCCGCAGCCGGGGAAGGTGCTGCGGACAAGGAGAAAGGTAGGGACGACGGCCCCCGCGGACGGCCTTCCGGCGCCACCTCCGGAGGGCGCGTGACCCAACCGTTGTGGAGGCTCTCCGGACCGGTCGGTCACCCCTCCTCCGGGGCACGCACTTGTCGACAAGCCGTGCCCCCCTGAGCGTGGAAGCCGCAGGTCAGGCCCTCGGTCACGCCGGGACACGCCCCGCCGCGCCCGCGTGTCGGAGCCGGAGGCCCCGCGGCCCGCGGCGCGGTGACCCGGGCCGCACGCGCACGACCCCGACGTCCCGGGTCTGGTGGGATGGCCCGGTGGCCACCCGCACCCCTCTGGTGATCGACACCGACCCCGGCATCGACGACGCGCTGGCGATCCTGCTGGCCCTGGCCAGCCCGGAGGTGGACCTGCGCCTGGTGAGCACGGTGCACGGCAACGTGGACCTGGCGCAGACGACGGAGAACGCGCTGCGGGTGCTGCACCTGGCCGGCCGGTCCGACGTCCCGGTGGCCGCCGGCGCGCGGGACTCGCTGGTCTACCGGCAGCCGGAGCGGGCCGGCCACGTGCACGGTTCCAGCGGCCTGGGCGGGGTGGACCTGCCGCCGTCCCCCGGCCGCGTGGACCCCCGGCCGGCCGTCGTGGCGCTGGCCGACCTGCTCACGACGTCGGAGACGCCGGTCACGGTGGCCGCGATCGGGCCGTGGACCAACATCGCCCTGCTGCTGGCGACCTATCCGGAGGCCGCCGAGCGGATCGGCCGGCTGGTGCTCATGGGCGGGTCGGCGGCGCGCGGGGGGAACGTGACCGCGGCCGCGGAGTTCAACGTCTGGGCCGACCCCGAGGCCGCCCAGCGGGTGCTCGGCTCGGGCGTCCCGACGGTTCTCGTCGGCCTCGACGTCACCCTGCCCACCGTGCTCGACGAGGAGGGGATCGCCCGCTTCGCCGCGGCCGGCCCGGTCGGCGCGACGGCCGCGGCGATCCTGCGGCAGTACCTCGACCACGCCCGGTCGGCGTACGGGACCACGGGCGTGGTGGTCCACGACGCGCTGGCCCTCACCGAGGCGATCGTCCCGGGCACGCTCGGCACCGTCCGGCGGGACGTCGTCGTCGACACCACCCTGGGCGCCGGACGCGGGCAGACCCTGGTGGACCGGCGCTCCGTGTCGGACTCCCCCACCGCGGTGCAGGTAGCCGAGACGGTGGACAGCCCGGCGGCGGTGGAGTTCCTGGTCAGCCGGCTGGAGTCGCTGGCCCGCTCACTGCGCTGACCCGCGCCCCGGCGCGGTCGGGGCGGACCGGCCGTCGCGGGTGGACTCCACGATGCCCGTGGCGATCTCCCGCAGCTTGCGGTTGTAGCGCTGGGAGGCGTCCCGGAGGATCTCGAACGCCTGCTCCGCGTCGACGTGCCGCTGGGCCATGAGCACCCCCTTGGCCTGCTCGATGACCGCCCGCGACTCCATCGCCAGCCGCATGTTGCGCGTCTGCTCGCCGAGCCGGTCGTGGGCGTCGGCGTTGGCCACGGCGACCGCGACGGCCTCCGCCACCGCGGTGGCCACCTCCTCGGACTCGGCCGAGGCGAAGGCGGCCGGCCGCGAGGAGTAGATGTTCAGCGCGCCGATCGAGGCGCCCTGGTAGGGCAGCGGCATCGACAGCGAGCTGCGGACGCCGACCGCCTGCACGCGCGCGGCGTAGTCCGGCCAGCGCTGCTCGGTCCGCATGTCGTCGACCCGCAGCACCACGCCGCCCCGGCCGGCGTCCATGCAGGGGCCGTAGCCGCGCTCGTACTGCAGCTCGTCGGCGGCCAGCGCCATCTCACCGGTGTGCGCGGCGGTGAACGCCCTGTCGCCGCGGACGAGGGTGATCGAGGTGGACTCGGCGCCGGGGATGCTCCGGGCGGCGATGTCGGTGACCTCGCCGAGGATCTCGTCGAGGGCCCGGTCGCCCAGCATCACCCGGCTCAGGTCACGCCACAGCTCCTGCACGCGGCCAGTCTGCCCGCTTCTCCGTGCCGCCCGGCACCCCTCGGCCGGGCGCAACGGCGACCCGCCGCTGCGGGTGGCCGCGCTTTCGGTCAGGATGGAGTCCGGCCGGCCCCACCGGCCGACCGGCCTGCGGAGGGGGTGGCGATGGGCCAGGAGCCGTGGCCGCAGGTGCCGGTGCCCTCCCTGCCGGGAGACGTCTGGCACTGGCAGCTCGACACGATGCACGTCGTGTCGCGCGTGCGGTCGGACCTGCGGGCCCGCATCGCCCACCCCTCGGTCTCCTCGTCCTCCACCGAGGACGCCCGCGACGGCCTGCTGCTGGTGTTCGAGGAGCTGGCGTCCAACGCGCTGCGGCACGGCGGCGGCGCGGTGCGCGCCCTGGTCGTGGCGGGCACCGACGGCTGGCTGCTCGACCTCAGTGACGAGGCGCCGGACCGCCCGCCCATCCCGGCCGTCGACCGCGACCCCGCCCTGGGCGGCATGGGCCTGCACCTGGTCGCCCAGCTCTCCAACGAGTTCGGCTGGGAGGGCCGGCCCGGCCGCAAGCACGTCTGGGCGCGCATCCCCAACGGCCGCACCCCGCTGGAGATCGTGCAGGACCGCGTCCCCGAGCCCCGCAGCCCCGAGGTCCCTCGACACGACTGAGGCCGCGAGGCCTCGTGATCACCGAGCGGCGCGGGCCACCGCGGCGGCGAACCGGGCGTGGCCGGCCCGCACCTCCGCCATCGGGGCCAGCACCTCGTCCTGCGCCACCACGTCGACCGCGGCGCGCAGCCGCTGCTCGGCCCGCCGCGCACGCCGGCGGGCCCGCAGCCGCACGAACGGCCGCGCCACCAGCGCCAGCAGCGCCCCGGCCAGCAACCCTCCGATCAGCAGCAGCGTGGGCAGCGGCAGCCCCTCCACCCGGGGCAGCGGGACGACGTCGTCGAGCTGGAACAGGCCGAGGACGACGAGCGCGAGCAGCCACAGCGCCCCGGCCAGCGCGACCAGCGTCAGCAGCCACTGCAGGCCACCCACGCCGCGCTGCCACAGCGGCGTGCGCTGCGGGCCGAGGTCGGTCCCGGCGACGGCCCGGTCCAGCTCGTCGGCCAGCCGCTCCTCGGACACCTCGACGGTGCGACGCAGGTCGTCCCGCCACGCCTGCGGCAGCCCCTCGCCGGCGGCGTCCCGTGCCGACCGCAGCGCCCGCGCGACCGCAGCCTGCTGCACCGTGCCGGCGGCGGGCAGCGAGGTGCGCGCCCGGTCGTCCCCGAGGTGCAGCCGGTCGAGCGGGTCGGCGCGCAGCTTGCGGGTCCAGCGCACCAGCGGCCAGCCGGTGGCCGCCGTCCCGCTGCGGCGCACCGAGCGATCCACGGCTGCGGCGACCGTCGGCACGCCGGCGGCGTCGGCCAGGGCCTCGGTGAGCTCCTCGCGGTCGTGCCGCTCGACACCGGCCCCCTCCGAGGCGCCCTGCGCGGCGGCACAGTGGACGGCGAGGGCGGCGGCCGCGCCCTTGACGTCGGCGGTCAGCCGGTCGGTCGCCGCGCGGCGGGCCGACACCCGCGTGGCGAGGTCCGCGCGCAGCTCGCCCAGGCCGGCGCCGGTGCGCGCGGAGACGGCCAGCAGCGGCGTCTGCGCCAGCCCCTCCCGGTCGAGCAGGCCGCGCAGGTCGGCCAGGCAGGCGCGGACCGCCTCGGGGGCCAGCCGGTCGACCTGGTTGAGGACCACCAGCAGCACGCCGGCGTGCCCGGCCAGCGGCACGAGGTACCGGTCGTGGACGGCGGCGTCGGCGTACTTCTCCGGGTCGAGCACCCACACGAGCACGTCGACGAGCTGGACCAGCCGGTCGACCTCGAGCCGGTGCTCGAGCTTGACGCTGTCGTGGTCGGGGAGGTCGAGCAGCACCAGCCCGTCCAGCGCGGGCTCCGGCGGGTGCCGGTGCCGGCGCGGCACCTCCAGCCAGTCGAGCAGCCGGTCCGCGCCGTCGGCTCCCCAGACCGTGGCGTGCGCGACGCCGGTGGTGGGACGCCGCACGCCCGGCGTGCTCACCTCGCTGCCCGACAGCGCGTTGAACAGCGTGGACTTGCCGCTGCCGGTGGCCCCCGCCAGCGCGACGACGGTGGCGTCGCCGAGCGCCTCGCGGGCGCCGGCCTTGGCGAGGAGGGCGCGGGCCCGGCCGACCGGGTCGGCCTCCCCGGCCCCGTCCAGGTCGAGGTGCTCCTGGGCCACCTCCACGGCCTCGCGCAGGGCCGCCAGCCGGTCGGCCAGCGGCGGCGTCCTCCCCCTCATGCGTCGGCCCGTGCCGTGGTGAGGGAGGCGGCGGCCGCCCGCAGGCGGGCTGCGTCGTCCGGCTGTGGGCCGACGTCGTCCACCAGCCCGTCGAACCGGCCCTGTTCGTAGCGGAGCAGGGCGTCGGCACGGGCCTGGAGGTCCTCCCGGGCGCGCGCGGCCAGCGACCGGACGGCGGCGTCGCCGAACACCGCCTCCAGCAGCCGCTGCCCCAGCGCCGTGGTGCCGCCGGCGACCGCGACCTCCCCGCCGGTCAGCCCGCCGGTCTGGGCGAAGACGGCGACCATGACCACGGCCCCGGCGCCGTTGACGCCCCAGGACAGCACCCGGGCGCGGGTGCGCTTGCCGGCGCCCTCCTCCCGGACCAGGTCCAGCACGAAGCCCTGCCAGTCGCGCACCTGCGCGGCGGCCGCCTCGGGGAAGTCGTCGGAGACCCGGTCGAGGTCCTCGTCGGCGACGGCGAGCAGGGCGGGCCCGCCGGGCAGCGCCCGCCAGGCGGTGACGGTGCGCTCGGCGGCGCGGTCGGCCTCGGCCCGCAGCAGCGTCTCGACGCTGGACTCCAGCGCGCCGGTGAGGTCGTCGGCGGGGTTCGGCCGCCCGGTGAGCGCCGCGGTCACCCGGTCGCGCAGCCGGCCGATCGAGCCCTGCAGCGAGCGCATCCACTCCCCCGTGCCGACGAACTCCTGCCAGCGGGCCAGCACCTCACCGCGCAGCAGGCTCCCGCTGCGCACGCCGTCGTCGATGCCCTCGTAGGCGGCGGTGAAGGCGGCGGCCGCGGCGCCGTGCAGGGCGGCCGCCGCCTCCGCCTGCTCCTCGACGGCCGCGGCGATGCCGGCCACCCGGTCCTCCAGGCTGGCCAGGGCGCCGGTGAGGGTCTGCCGGACGACGGCGGCCCGCTGCTCCTGGTCGGCGGCCAGCGCGTGCAGCCACTGCCGCAGCGGGGCGACCTGGTCCTCGGGCAGCCGGCCGTCGGTCAGCGGCCGCTCCTCGATGACGAACAGGCGGGCCCCGGACAGGCCGGCGCGCTCGAGCATCCCGGCGAGGTCGGGGGCGATCTCGGCCGCGGCCCCCGGCGGGACCCGGTCGAGGACGACCGCGAGCGCGGTGCCCCGCTCCTGCGCCGTCCGCAGGAGGTCCCAGGGGACAGCGTCGGCGTAGCGCGATGCCGTCGTGACGAAGACCCACAGGTCGGCCGCGGCCAGCAGCTGGGCGGCGAGCTCGCGGTTGGACTCGACCACCGAGTCGACGTCGGGGGCGTCGAGCAGCGCCAGCCCGGGCGGGACGTCGTCCCGCGGGACCAGCTGCAGCGTGCCGGGGCCGCCGGAGGCGCCGGTGACCCGGGCGAAGCCGGGCAGCACCCGCTCGCCGGCGAAGGCGGCCTGGTCGGCCCGCGCGCAGACGAGCACCGGCGACCGGGTGGTCGGCCGCAGCACGCCGGCGGAGGTGACCTCGGCGCCGATCAGGCTGTTGACCAGGGTGGACTTGCCCGCGCCGGTCGAGCCCCCGACGACGGTGAGCAGTGGCGCGTCCAGGTCCCGCAGCCGGGGCAGCAGGTAGTCGTCGACCTGCTCGACGACCCCGCGGGCGGCGCGGCGGGCGGGGTCGCTGCCCGGGGTGGCCAGGCCGAGGGGCGCGGACGCGACCTCGTCCCGCAGGGCTGCCAGGGCCTCGGGCAGGCGGGCGGGGAGGGTCACACCAGGGGGACTGCCCCGCGACCGCCGTCCTCAGTCGTCGGAGCGGCCGGAGCGCTCCTCGCGCAGCGCCTGGAAGACACGGCGGCGCAGCCGGTCCTGCTCCTTCTCGGGCAGGTCGAGGAACCGGAGGGAGAGCTGCCAGCGGGGTCCCGTGGTCCGCTGGCGGACGACCTCGGCCGCGACGGGCAGGTCGCCGTCCTCCAGCCCGACCACGATCCGCACCGTGCTGCCCGGCAGCGGCGGGTTGCCGTAGGCCTCGACGAGGACACGGGTGCCGGCCTCGCTGAGGTCCAGGGTCTGCCCCTCGACCTCGACGCCGTTGACACCGAGGAGCACCGGCCGGACGACGCGGGCGCGGACCGCCTCACGGCGCTGGGTGGCCTCCGCGGGGCCGGCGACGGTCAGGTGCCAGCGGGGGACGGCGCCGCGCTGGACCGTGGTCACCTGCGCCGGCAACGCCCAGCCGCTGACCGCGTCGCGCCAGAAGACCTCCACGTGGTCGCCGACCCGGACGACCTCCTGGTCGACGAACTCGCTGCTCGAGGGGCGGAGCACGAGCAGCTCGTCGCCGGAGGCCTCGACCCGGGTGCTCACGGAGAACCGGCTGCCGGCAGCCGTCACCTCGGCGTCGGCGTCCACCTCCGGGCGGACGACTCCCGCCACGACGCTCATGCGTGCTCTCCGTTCCGCGCCACGACGGCCCCGGTTCACAGACGTCGCGCTCGGAGGAACGGTAACCGGGGTTCAGGCCCGCAACCGTTCCGCGGCCGCCACCCACCCCCGCAGGGGGAGGCCGGGCGGAAGCCTCTGGCGTCCTCCCGGGCTCAGCGCCGCAGGCGGGGGCGGAAGCTGCGGCGGATCCGGCGCCAGCGGTTCGGCGTCCGCTCGGCGTCGAGCAGCTCGGTGTCGGCGAGCGTCCGGTCCACCGGGCCCAGGTCGGGCGGGGTGAAGGGGACCAGCGAGCGGCCGACCGGGCGGCGCAGCCGCTCCACCGCCGTCAGCAGGGACCCACCGCAGTCGGCGATCACCTCCGCCACCGCCTCGGGCGGGACGCCGAGGTGCTCGCCGAGCAGGCGGTCACGCAGCCCGGTGACCGCCGCGGCCAGCTCGTCACGCCGCGGGTCGTCGGGGCGGACCTCGATGGAGACGTCGCACTCGGTGTCCAGCCCCATCGACCGGTTGTTCAGGTTGGCCGACCCGACCCGCAGCAGCCGGTCGTCGACGACGAGCACCTTGGCGTGCACGTAGATCGGGTGGCGGCCCTCGGTGACCGGCACGTAGAGCCGGAACCGGCCGTGCACGTCGGCGTCCTCGATCAGGGCCAGGAGCTTGGCGCGGGCCGGACCCATCGCCTTCTCGTCCAGCCACCCGTAGGCGCTCTCCGGGTTGACGACGACGAACTCCGGGCCGTCGTCCTCGCGGAGCCGCTCGGCGATCGCCTCGGCGATGCGGCGGTTGGCGAAGTACTGGCTCTCGATGTAGACGGTGCGCCGGGCGCCGGCGATCACGGCCAGCCAGAGCAGCTCGATCTCGTGCACCAGCTCCGCGCCGCCGTGCTCGGGGCGGGTGCGGGAGATGGCGACATCGACGTCGGTCAGCAGCGGCTCGACCTCAGGCGGCCAGCACGCCTCCACACCGGTCACCGGCTCCAGGCTCCGGCCGGTGCCGCTCTCCCACCGCTCGCGTGCCAGGTCGCCCAGCGCCCGGGCGGCCGGCCCGGAGACGAGGCTCGTGACGTCGTGCCAGGGCCCGGTGGGCCGGTGCGTCCCGGGCCGGCGGCGCAGCGGCTGGCGGTCCAGGTGCTCCGCGGTGTCCCAGCGGTCGGCGGTGACGTCGATGCCACCGGCGAAGGCCAGGCAGTCGTCGATGACCACGATCTTCTGGTGGTGCGCGCCGCCGACGGGGTGGTGCGTGTCGACCGTCATCGTCAGCCGGTCCGGCGTGCGCCGGTTCAGCAGGACGATGGGCGCCAGCCCCCGCGCCAGGGCGAAGACCATGCCCAGGTCCCACTGCAGGACGCCGATCTCCAGCTGCGGGTTGGCCTTGACCGCGTCCTCCAGCACCCGGCCCAGCTTGTCGGCGCGGCGGGAACCCGAGCCGCGGCGTCCCTGGCGCCGGGGGTCCAGCCGGATCCGCGGGTCGAAGTCCCAGCCGATGAACAGCACCCGCCGCTCGGCGCGGAGCACCGCGCCCTTGAGCGCGGCGAAGTAGTCCGCGGCGTCCACGAAGACGGCGTGCCGGTCGGCGCGCTCGATCCGCCAGCAGGTCTCGCCCGGGACCAGCAGGTCCTCGGTGGCGAGCGGCCCGGAGCCCTCGTCGTACACCCCGGTCAGCCGTTCCGCCGCAGGAAGCCGGACACGAAGTCCCGCAGGCTCCGGGTGGGCCGCAGCCAGGCGCCGTCCGGCGGCAGGGCGTCGAGGCGGACGCGGTCCAGCGGCTCGACGAACGCGCCGGGGACGTCCTCGATGTCGATGAACTCCAGGACGTCGGAGCTGATCGCGTACCCGGCGACCTCGCTGAACGCGACGACGACGACCTGGGTGCCGGCGCGGGCCAGCGCCTCCAGCGGCTCGGCGAAGTTCCGCCCGTCGCCGGAGAAGACGACCAGCCGGCGCAGCCGGTGGCTGTGCTGCCGGACGGCGATGTGGTCGAGCATGGCCTGGTCGATGTCGTCGTCCGGCTGGGCCTTGGGGCGGGCGAAGACGGCGAACCCGAAGCTGCGCAGCGCCTCCACCCAGCGCTGCAGCGAGCCGACGACCGGCGGGATGTTGGCGAAGACGCAGGCCTCCACCTCCGGGGCGTCGGGCACCCCGGGATCGCCGGCGCCCTCGACGAACCAGGCGGCGATCGCGTCGAACCGCGGCCGCGACGCCGCGGTGGGGCGGGCGCCGATGACCGTGGAGAGGGTCATGTCGATGTTGGGCGCGTCCCAGATCAGCAGGTCGAGCGCCGGGCGGGCGCGGCCGTCCGTGACGTCGGTGTCGAGCGCCGGCTCGGCGGCGAGGTCCAGGTCGGTCACGGGGGCAGTCTGCCCGGTCGGCTGCGGAGCGGTGGCCGGTGCCTGCACCGGGCGCGGCGGACCGGCCGGTGCGGTGGCCCGCCGGGTCACCCGCCGCCGGAGCCCGGGTGCCCGGCGCGACGGCGTCCGGAGGCCGCTCAGCGGCCCTGGAGGGCGAGCGCGCACGAGTCGCCGCCGGCGGCGCGCACCCGCGAGGCCCACCGGGTGATCTCCTCGGCCGGCATCGGGTGGGCCAGCAGGTAGCCCTGGGCGAAGTCGCAGCCGGCGTCGCGCACCATCTGCAGGTGCTCGGCGGTCTCGACGCCCTCGGCGACCGACCGGATGCCGAGGGTCCGGGCCAGCGACACGATCGCGGCCAGCACCGCTCCGGTGCCGCCGGCGGCGAGCCGCGCGGCCGCGGTGAGCAGCGACCGGTCGATCTTGAGGGTGCCGATCGGCAGGGCGAGCAGCTGGGCGAGGGAGGACCAGCCGGTGCCGAAGTCGTCGATCGCCACCCGGACGCCGAAGCTGCGCAGCACCGACAGCTGGTCCTCGGCGCGGGTGGGGTCCTCCGCGACGGAGGTCTCGGTCAGCTCGAGCACCAGGTTCTCCGGGGCGAGGCCGGAGTCGTGCAGCGCCAGCCGGACGTCGTGCACCAGGGTCTCGGCGGAGAAGTGGCGGGCGCTGATGTTCACCGACATGCGCAGCGGCAGCCCCTCGGCGGCCCACTCGGCCGCCTGCCGCGTGGTCTCGCCGAGCAGCCAGCGGGTGATCGGGATGAGCTGCCCGGTCTCCTCGGCGACGGAGAGGAAGGCGTCGGGGGCGAGCAGGCCGCGCTCCGGGTGCTGCCACCGGAGCAGCGCCTCCACGCCCTCCACCGCGCCGGTGTCGACGCGGACCAGGGGCTGGTAGTGCACGACGAACTCGTCCACCGCGCCGTCCCGCAGCCGGTTGGCCACCTCCAACCGCCACCGCGCGGCCTCGCGAAGCCCGGGGGAGAACAGGTGGATGCGGTCGCGGCCGGAGCCCTTGGCGGCGTAGGCGGCGGCGTCGGCGTCGCTGAGCAGCTGGTGCGCCTGCCGGACGCCCGGCTGGGCCGCGGCGACGCCGATGCTGGCCGACAGCGGGACGGAGATGCCCTCGGCGACGAACGGCCGGCTGAACGAGCTCTGCAGCCGGAAGGCCAGGGCGGCGGCCTCGGAGGTGTCGCAGCCGCGGGCGAGGACGAGGAACTGGTCGCCGCCCAGGCGGCCGACGGCGTCCCCGGGGCGCACCTGCTCCTCCAGCCGCGCGCCGACCTGGCGCAGCAGCTCGTCGCCGAGCTCGTGGCCGAGCGAGTCGTTGACCGTCTTGAAGCCGTCCAGGTCGAGGAAGAGCAGCGAGGCGCGGGCGTTCCTGTCGGCGAGGGCCTCGCTGATCAGGTACAGCAGCTGGGATCGGTTGGGCAGGCCGGTCAGGTCGTCGTGGGTGGCCTGCCAGGCCAACGCCTCCTGGTCCTGGACGCGCTCGGTGATGTCGGTGTGGGTGATGACCACCTGACCGGAGGCCTCCACCCGGGCGGCCTGGATGCGGAACCACGCGTTGTCGCGGCGCAGGGGGTGGTGGTAGTCGTGGGCGAACACCTGGTCGGCCACCCCGGGCCCGCCGGCCATCAGCTCTGCCACCCCGGCGGTGATCACCTTGCGGTCGTCGGCGCTCATGCCCTGGGTGACGACCTCGAGGTAGTCGTCGCCCACCTGCCCGACGCGGTAGCCGGCCGCGCCCACGATGCGACCGGCCTCGACCCAGCGACGGTTGACCGTGACGATCCGGCCACCGCCGTCGACCAGCACGGTGGGCGGCGGCAGGGCCTCGATCACGGCGGTCAGCTGGGTGAGCTCCTGCGCCCGCGCGGCCTCGATGCGGTGCCACTCGTCGACGTCGCGCAGGAAGACGGTGAGCCCGGAGCTGCTCGGGAACACGCGCGCCTCGTACCAGCGGCCGTGCGGCGAGTAGAAGAACTCGACGGTGCGCGGCCGGCCCTCGGCGGCCGCCGCGCGGTAGTGCTCCTCCATGATGGTGCCGCGCAGCGCGGGGAAGCAGTCGAGGGCGTCCCGGCCGACCAGGTCCACGGCGCGGCGGCCGAGCAGCTCCTCGGCGGCGCGGTTCACGTAGGCGAAGCGGCCCCCGGGGTCGATGCGGTAGACCGCGTCGGGTACCGAGGACAGCGGGTCGGTCGGGGCCAAGCGCCCACTCTCGACATGACGGTGCACCCTGCCCGCTTTCTCTTCCCCCGGCGAACACGTCGGCCCTCGTCCGGGACCCACGCCGGCTCACCGTCCCCCTCGACGGCGCCTGGCGCGCGACGCACCACCGAGGGTAACCACACGGTTGGGATTCAGACAGGTGAGACGGCGGTTCGATCAAGGATCCGAGCCGTCGGCGTGTCGGACGGCAGTGTGCCGAGCACCGCGCCCCAGTCCCCGCCCAGGCGCGAGGCGCAGAAGGCGCCGGCGACGGCCGCGGGCGCGTGGCGGACCAGCAGCGACCCCTGCAGGCACAGGGCGAGCAGTCCGGCGATGCGGCGGGCCCGCAGCGGGAGCGCCTCGGGGTCGGCGAGTTCCGCCGCCAGCCGGTCGACGGCGGCGTCCAGGCGGCGGTCGGCGCCGCGCGCCTGCTCCAGTTCCTCCCGGACGGCGGCCGGCGAGTCCGAGGAGCGGCCCAGCGCGCGCAGCACGTCGAGGGCGATGACGTTGCCCGACCCCTCCCAGATGGAGTTGAGCGGCGCCTGGCGGTAGAGCCGGGGCATGCCGGACTCCTCGACGTAGCCGTTGCCGCCGAGCACCTCCAGCGCCTCCGCGACCGCGGTGGGGGTGCGCTTGCAGATCCAGAACTTGGCGGCCGCGCCGGCGAGGCGGAGGAACGCGGTCTCACCGGCGTCGACGGCGGCCGCCAGCCGGATGGCCAGCGCGGTCGCCGCCTCGCTCTCGACCGCGAGGTCGGCGAGGACGTTCTGCATGAGCGGCTGCTCGGCCAGCAGTGCCCCGAAGGCCCGCCGGTGCCGGGCGTGGTGGACGGCCTGGGTGAGCGCGGCGCGCAGGGTCGCGGCCGAGCCCAGCACGCAGTCGAGCCGGGTGGTGTTGACCATCTCGATGATCGTCGGGACGCCGCGGCCGGGCTCCCCGACCAGCCAGGCCGTCGTCCCCTCGAACTCGACCTCGCTCGAGGCGTTGGAGCGGTCGCCGAGCTTGTCCTTGAGCCGCTGCAGGCGGAACACGTTGCGGGTGCCGTCGGGTAGCACGCGGGGCACGAGGAAGCAGGAGACGCCCTCGTCCAGCTGGGCGAGCACCAGGAACAGGTCGCTCATGGGGGCGGAGGTGAACCACTTGTGGCCGGTCAGGGCGTACGTCCCGTCGCCCTGGGGGACGGCGCGGGTGGTGTTGGCACGGACGTCGGAGCCGCCCTGCTTCTCGGTCATGCCCATGCCGGCGATCAGGCCGCGCTTGCCCGTCGGTTCGGCGAGCCCGAACTCGTAGCTGGTCGCGGTGAGCCCCGGCTCGAACCGCGCGGCCAGCTCCGGGGCGGCGCGCAGCGCGGGGACGGCGGCGTAGGTCATCGTCACCGGGCAGCCGTGGCCCATCTCGACCTGGGTCCAGCCGAGGTAGCCGACCGCCCGGCGGACGTGGGCGTGCGGTTCCGGGTGAGCGGGGTCCTGGCACCAGGGGGCGCCGGCCAGGCCCTGCTCGACGGCGGTGCGCATGAGCTCGTGCCAGGCGGGGTGGAACTCGACCTCGTCGACCCGGTGGCCGTAGCGGTCGTGGGTGCGCAGCCGCGGCGGGTTCTCGTTGGCCAGCCGGCCCCACTCCTGCGCCTGCTCGCTGCCGGCCAGCGCGCCGAGGGCCTTGAGCGACTCGAGGGTGGCGGCGTCCGCGTGCCGCACGCAGGCCTCGCTGAGCGCCGCGTCGCCGGCGATCGGGTCGTGCCCGACCAGCGGTGGAGCCTGGTTGGTGACCTCGTGCGTGACGCCCATGCGCGGCACCGTACGACGGTGCGGTTCCACGTGGAACGGGCGACGGAGGGGTGCGACCGCCCCCTGCGGCGCCGAAGCGCGCGGGGGCGCGACGCCACGTCATCGGCTCGGATCACGCGGCCGCGTCGATCGGTGGGTGGAGGAGGATCTCGGTGCCGTCGGGGCGCCAGGTGCGCCATCGGCCGTCAGGTTGTCGTTCGATCCGGAAGCCGTGGTGGACCTTGGTGTGGTGCCGCTCGCAGAGCAGCGCGGAGTTGTCCAGGCTGGTCGGGCCGCCGTTGATCCACTCCAGGAGATGGTGGACGTCGCACCAGTGGGTGGGGGCGCCGCAGCCGGTGAACACGCAGGACCGGTCGCGGTGCTCGACCGCCCGGCGCAGGTGCGGCGGCACCACCCGGGCGGGCGAACCCGGCGGCCACCGCCGGCAGATGCTCCAGCGCCCGCGCATTCCGCACCAGGTGCCCCACCGAGGACGGCGAGAGCCCGGCGTGGCCGCGCAGCCAGGACTGCATGGTCTTGAGCCCGTCGTGTTCGGCGGCCCCGGTCCGCTCGCACTGCCGCACGGTGCGGGTGATCTCGGCGGCCAGCCGGTTCTGCGCCAGCAGCAACCGGCGCAACCGCTCCAGCAGCGCCGGACCGAACAACGGTGACAGGTCCGTGCCGGCCAGCCCGTCCAGTGCGACCGCCAGCTCGTCCACGACCACCTCCCAGCACGCTTCGATCATGTGTTCGAAGTCTACGCGTGGCACGCGACCCAGTGGCGCGTGAATCCGCAGGTGAGCGGCCTGTCCACAGATCCAGCCGCGCCCCCACAGAGGGCCATGAAGCGAGTAGCGCGTCACCACGGGCAGCGAGCCGTGAGACACCGATCAGAGCGGCCGCGGGCCCGTCGTCCACACGCCACCGGGGCGTGCAGCCGACCCCGCTGAGGGGCCACAGTGGCCACTGTGGCCCCTCCCGAGCGGGACGCCGGCCCGAGTCGTGGGGTCGAGCGTGTCGCGGGTGCGGCGGTGGGTCGGCTTTCCTGGCCGCAGCGGCTGCGGGCCCGTCGTCCACACGCCACCGCGGCGTCCAGCCGAGCCCGCTGAGGGGCCGAAGTGGCCACTTCGGCCCTCCGGGC
This sequence comes from Geodermatophilus sp. CPCC 205506, assembly GCF_051383635.1. Lineage (NCBI taxonomy): Bacteria > Bacillati > Actinomycetota > Actinomycetes > Geodermatophilales > Geodermatophilaceae > Geodermatophilus > Geodermatophilus sp. CPCC 205506. Next base: position 89,702 of record NZ_JALPKP010000016.1, read on the forward strand.
GGCGCGGAGCGGGTCGCGGCGCAGGGTATGGGCCCCGTCATGGGAGTGCGCAGCGCAGCGGTCGCGGCCGCGGACCAGTGGGTCGACCCCGACGACGGCATCCGCTACCCCGCCGGGGAGGTCCACGCGTGGGAGCGCGGGCGCAACGAGACGGTGTGCGGGCTGGCGCTGAGCAGGTCGCGGCTGACCCGCTTCCCGCACGTCACCTGGGCCGACGTCCAGCCCGAGTCGGGCCGCCACGCGGAGGGTGTGCAGGCGGTGTGCCGCCGCTGCCGGGCGGCCCAGGGCGCCCGGCGCGACGACCGCGGCTGGACGCGGACCAACCCCCGCCCGTGAGCGGCGGCGGCGAACGCCTCGCTCAGGCGGGCGTCCCGCCGAGCAGCAACTGCCGGAGCATGTGCATCGCCAGCGTGACCGAGCGGTGCCGCACCGCCGCACGGTCCCCCGGCAGCACCACCGACCGCGGTTGGGTGCCGTCCGGGCCGACGGCGCACAGGTGCACCGTGCCCACCGGCTTGTCCGGCGTCCCGCCACCCGGGCCGGCGATGCCGGTGATCCCGACGCCGACGTCGGCCCCGAACCGCGCCCGCGCCCCCTCCGCCAGCGCCAGGGCCACCTGCGTGCTCACCGCCCCGTGTTCGGCCAGCATCTCCGCGGGGACGCCGACCAGTTGCTCCTTCGCCGAGTTGGCGTAGGAGACCACCCCGCCCAGTACCCACGCCGACGAGCCGGGCCGCTCGGTCAGCCGGGCCGCGAGCAGCCCACTGGTGCACGACTCCGCGGTCGCCACCGTGAGCCCCCGCGACCCCAGCGCCTCGGCCACGAGGTCGTCGACCGTCGGACCGGTCGAGAACAGCTGCGCGCCGTGCACCTCGGCGAGGACGGTCGCCAGCCGGTCGTACACCGGCTGCGCCGGGGGCTCGTAGCGGGTGACGATCTCCAGTTCGCCGTCCCGCAGGCAGGTGGTGATCTCCAGGCCGGGGAAGTCGTGCTGCCGCAGCGTCGCGGCCAGCTCCGACTCCAGCGCCCGCCACAACCGCACCGTCCCCTGCCGCAGCTCGCCGCGGCCGGCCAGCGCGCGTTGCACCGGCTCCGCCGCCAGCGCGGCCGGCCACATCCCCTGCAGCTCCGGGGGCGGCCCCGGCAGCACCACGACCGGCGGTCCGGTGCGGCCGTCGGCCGGCGGGACGACGAGGCCGGGCGCCGTCCCCACCGGCGGGAGCACCGTGGCGCCGGCGGGCACCATCGCCTGCTTGCGGGTGCCGGCCGCCGTCGCCTCGGGGTCGGCGCGCCAGCCGCGGCGGGTCATCAGCCGCTCGACGACCCCGGCGATGTGCCGTTCGAGCTCGGGGTCGAGGGACGACGGCCGTCCCTGCACCTCCCCGACGATCTCGGCGGTGAGGTCGTCGGCGGTGGGACCGAGCCCACCGGTGGTGATCACGATGTCCTCCCCGCGCGCGGCGAGGAAACCCAGCGCGGCGCGCAGGTCGTCGGGCCGGTCCCCCACGACCAGGACGGTGCCGACGTCGACGCCGAGGCGACGCAGTTCCTCGGCCAGCCACGGCCCGTTCCGGTCGGTCACCCGCCCGGTGAGGACCTCGGTGCCGGTGACGACGATTCCTGCGCGCGCGCCCACCCGGCCGACCCTAGTGAGCCTGCGGACCCGCCGTGTCGCCTCCCGGGGACACGGCACGCCGAGGGCTAGCGTCCACGGCGAGTGCAGGTCCCACCGTCGGGCCGCCGCGCGCGAGCGAGGAGGAACCGTGACCCAGTCGACCACCACCCCCCAGCCGATCGCCCCGCACGAGGCGGTGCCCGAGACCAACGAGATCACCTTCGACGGGATGCCCGGGGTGGGCACGGCCCACGTGCCCGCCGCCGGGGCGCCCGAGGAGGTCCAGGCCACCGGGCCGGTGGACTTCGTCCCCGGCCTGCCCGGTGCCGGCGCCCCACCCCCGCCCGCCGCGCCCAGGCTGCGTCGCCCCCGGACCACCCGGGAGCCGCGGACCCCCCTTACGCCTCAGCAGCGCGCCGCGCGGCTCGGCACCGGCCTGGCCGTGCTCGGTCTCGCGCTGCTCGAGGTCGGCCTGCTCCTGGGCTTCGGCGCCACGCGCTATTGGTCGACGGTGTCGCTGTGGTCGGCGTTCGTCACGCTCGCCGCGCTGCTCGTGCTGCTGCCGTTCGCCGGCCGGCGGCTCGGGCTGCGTCCGGACGCCGCCTGGAAGGTCGCCGCCGGTGGCCTGACCGGCGCCGCCGTCTTCTGGGTGCTCGTCGTGCTGCCGCAGGTCGCCAGCGACCGCGGGTTCGTCCTCACCGCGGGCCTGGCGGCCCTGGGCGCCGCGCTCTGGGTCGCCCCCTCGCGCCGGGCCTGATTCCTCAGCCTGATCTCCCCGGAACGCCGGGCCTGATCTCCTCAGCCTGATCTCCCCGGAACGCCGGGCCCCGAGAACGCCGGCGCCCGGCTCCGGCATGCCCGGCTCCGGCATGCCCGGCCCGCCGGCGAGCGCGGCTCAGCCGCCGCCGTTCCCCCCGCCGTTGCCGTTCCCCCGGCCGTTCCCGTTCGCCTTCCCGTTCCCGTCCGCCTTCCCGTTCCCGTTGCCGTTCGCCCGCCCGTTCCCGTTCCCGTTCCCGTCTCCGGGAGGCTCGTCGGCCTCCTCCGCCGTCGACCCATCTCCCGAGTCCCCGCCGGCGGGCGCCGGGACCGCCGGCTCACCGGCCGCCGGCGACGGGACCGCGGAGCCGCCGGAGTCACCGGAGTCGCCGGAGTCGCCGGAGCCCGCCGGCGCCGGAACCGGCCCCGCCACCTGCGCCGGCGACGAGGGGACGACGGTCTCCGGGAACACCGGTGGGGGAGCCGTCGCCACCGCGAGCGTCACCAGGTCGCCGCGGGTCAGGGCACCGACCGGCCCGATGGCCACCACGATCCCGGCCGGCACGTCGGCCCGCTCCACCGGCTCGCGCTGCACGCGCAGCCCCAGGGCGGCCAGTGCCGCCTCCACCTCCTCGACCGGCCGGCCCACGTGGTCGGCGGCGGCGACGAGCACCGCGTCGTCCGCCGGCCCGGCCGTGGGGGTGAGGGTGTCCGCGACGGCCACCGGCGCCGTTCCGCCCGGTGCGCCCACGACCTGCAGGGCGGCCACGCCGATCCCGACACCGGCCAGCAGCGCGGCGGCCGGCACCAGCAGCCGGCGGCGGGCCCGGGACGGGGAGCCCACGTGCGGCAGCGGCGTCGTGCGCACCGGCGGCGGCGCGAGCGGGCGCCCGGCGCGGACGTCGTCGACCGCATCCCGGAACGCCGCGCCGTCGGGGAACCGGTCGGCGGGGTCCTTGGCGAGAGCCCGCGCCACCAGGGTCCGCAGCGGCCCGGGGACGTCGTCCGGCAGCGGCGGCGGCTCGTCGCGGAGTTGCATGAGGGCGACCTGCACCGGGTTCTCGCCGTCGAAGGCCCGCGCCCCGGCCAGGCACTCGTAGGCGACCAGCCCGAGGGCGTAGACGTCGCTCGCCGGCCCGGCCCGGCCACCGGCGGCCTGCTCGGGGGACAGGTAGTGCGCGGTGCCGACGACCTGCCCGGTCCGGGTCAGCGGCACGCTCGAGGCCGACCAGGCGATCCCGAAGTCGGTGATCTTGACGGTGCCGTCCACGCCGACCAGGACGTTGCCCGGCTTGACGTCGCGGTGCACGACCCCGGCGGCGTGCGCGGCAGCCAGCGCCGCGGCGGCCTGGCCGACGACGTCCAGGGTCCGCTCCGCGCCCAGCCGGGCTCCCTGCAGCACCGTCGACAGGGACTCCCCCTCGACCAGCTCCATGACCAGGTAGGCCAGCGTCTCGCCGCTGCCCGTCCGCACCTCGCCGTAGTCGTGGAGTGCGGCGATGTTCGGGTGCACCAGCCGGCCGGTGTGGTGCGCCTCGGCGCGGAAGCGGGCCAGGAAGGTCGGGTCACCCGTGTACTCGCTGCGCAGCACCTTCACCGCGACCACGCGGTCCAGCAGGCGGTCCCGCGCCCGCCACACCTGGCCCATGCCACCCGCGGCGACCAGGGAGTCCAGCTCGTAGCGGTCGCCGAGCGTGCAGCGCTCCGACTCCCCCACGGCACCCCCGTCCCCACAGCGAGCTCCCAGCGTGCCACCGTGCGCGGGGAGCGACATCCCGGAGCGGCGACACCACCCGGTCGGGGGGGTCAGCCCCGGTCCGACTCCTCGTCCGGAGAGGGCGGGCCCGAGTCGGAGGACGGCGGGCCGGACGGCGAGGACGACGTCGGAGCCGTGGTCGGGGTCGTGGTCGGCGCGGTGCTCGTGGGCGGCGAGGACGACCCGCTCGTCGAGGTCGGCGCCATGCTCGCCGGGAGCTCCGACGGCGTCGTGGTCGGGGCGGAGGGGGTCGGGCTGGCCGGGGCCGCGGACTCCTCCACGGGAGCGGGCGCCTCCTCCTGCTCCGGGGCGGGCGTCTCCTCCCCCGCCACGCCGGTGACCGGCGTCGACCCGCGGTTCGGCGTCCGCGTCGGGGGTGGGGCGACGGCGAAGGCGACGACGACGTCGTCGCCGACCCGCAGCGGCCGCCCGACCGGGTCGACGGAGGTCACCATGTCGGGGACGGCGTCCGCGGTGACCTCCTCCTTGCGCTGCACGATCAGGCCCAGCGCGGAGAGGGACAGCGCCACGTCGTTCACCGGGCGGCCCACGTAGTCGGCCGGGTCGAGCACGATCTCGGCGGCGTCCTCGGTCTGCGCGGCCACCTGCGGCAGCGGCTGCCGATCCCCGTTGATCGCCGCGAACACCCCGGCGGCGACCCCCGCACCGACCAGCAGCGCGATCAGCGGCACGAGCACCGCCGCCGAACGCCGGTGGCGGCGCGGCGGTGGGCTGGTGGTGCGGGCGGCGGGAACGGCGGTCCGGACGGTCTCCTGCTCGTCCGTGCCGGCGCCGAGGGCCGGCGGGGGCGGAGCCGGCAGCACCACGGCGCAGGTGGCCGGGGGCTCCTCCAGCGGACGCCCGGCCCGCACGTCGTCGATCGCCTCGACGAACGCCGCGCCGTCCGGCATCCGGACCTCGGGGTTCTTGCAGAGCGCCCGGCGGATCAGCGTGCGGATCTCGCGGGGCAGGTCGTCGGGCAGCGGGTCGGGTTCCTCGCGCACCTGCTTGAGCGCGATCGTGACGGGGTTGTCGCCGTCGAACGCGGGGTGCCCGGTCAGGCACTCGTAGCCGACCAGGCCGAGCGCGTAGACGTCGCTGGCCGGGGTGGCGTGCCGGCCCTCGGCCTGTTCGGGGGAGAGGTACTGCGGGGTGCCGATGACCTGGCCGGTGCGGGTGAGCGGCACGCTGCCGGCCGACCAGGCGATCCCGAAGTCGGTGATCTTCACGCTGCCGTCGTCGCGGACCAGGATGTTGCCGGGCTTGACGTCGCGGTGCACCAGGCCCACCCGGTGCGCCTCGGCGAGCGCGGAGGCGGCCTGCTCCAGCAGCGAGAGGGTGCTCTCGGCGTCCAGCCGGCCCTCCCGGCGCAGCACCGCCGACAGCGGCTCGCCCTCGACCAGCTCCATGACCAGGTAGGCCAGCTTCTCGCCGCTGCCGTCGGTCGCCTCGGTCTCGCCGTAGTCGAAGACCGCGGCGATGTGCGGGTGGCTCAGCGCCGCCGAGTGCTGGGCCTCGGCGCGGAAGCGGGCGCGGAAGGTCGGGTCGCCGGTGTACTCACTGCGCAGGACCTTGACCGCGACCTGCCGGCCGAGCAGCGCGTCGGTGCCCCGCCAGACCTGACCCATGCCACCGGCGGCGATCAGCTGGGCGAGCTCGTAGCGCTCCCCCAGCGTCCGCCCACCCGGCTCCACCACGGTGGCTCACTCCTCGTCCGCCCGACCCGGCCGCTGCTGCTCGGCCCAGGGGTGCCGGTGCCCCTGGTCCGGTGTGTCCCCGATGTGCGTGCGGCTACACACCTCCGCGAACGCCGACCGCGTCCCGGGCGTGTCGCGGTCCGGGGACGGACGTCGTGGTGGGGGTGTCCGGCGCCGCGGTCGGGCCGTCCACTCCCATCGTCCCAGGCTCGGGGCGTGCCGTGAGGGGGCCGTTCGTCACAAACCGGTCACTGTTCGAACAGTGCCCGGCCCCACCAGTCGTCGTCCCCCTGCACGCCCGGAGGGCACGCGTAGACCCCGGAGGAGGTGTGCTTGAGGTACTCGCTCATCGCGTCCTCGGCGAGGTTGCGCTGCACCCGGACGAAGCCGGTCTCCGGGTTGCGCTGGAAGGCGACGAAGAACAGCCCCGCGTCCAGCTCGCCGCGCGCGTCGGAGCCGTCGACGAAGCTGTACCCGCGCCGCAGGAGCGCCGTCCCGGCCTGGTTCGGGTGGGCGAGGAAGACGTGGCTGTCGCGCGGGATGGCCGGCTCCCCCTCGTCCTCCGCCGCGAAGTCGGTCGGGTCGAACTCCTGCTGCTGGCCGAGCGGCGCGCCGGAGCCCTTGCGGCGCCCGATGGTCCGCTCCTGGGCGCGCAGCGACTCCTCGTCCCACTCCTCCAGCTGCATGCGGATGCGGCGGGTGACCAGGTAGGTGCCTCCGGCCAGCCAGTCGGCGTCGTCGTGCCCCACCCACACGAAGCGGTCCAGCCCGGCGGACGCCTCGGCCTTGAGGTTGGCGGTACCGTCCTTGAAGCCGAAGAGGTTGCGCGGGGTCTCCTGGCTGGTGGAGGTGGACGACGTCCGGCCGAACCCCAGCTGCGCCCACCGCACGCGCACGACGCCCTGGCCCAGCCGGGTCAGGTTGCGCACCGCGTGCACGGCGACCTGCGGGTCGTTGGCGCAGGCCTGGATGCAGATGTCCCCGCCGCTGATCGCCGGGTCGATCTCGTCGCGGAGGAAGCGCGGCAGGTCCACCAGCGGCGCCGGGCGGCGGGCGGCCAGACCGAAGCGGTCGCGCCCGTCCGGGGTGGTGAACAGGCTGGGGCCGAAGCCGATGGTCAGCGTCAGCCCCGCCGGCGGCAGGCCCAGCGCCTCGCCGGTGTCGTCGGGGACGACGTCCGGCCCGGGGGGCACGGATCCGACCGGCCCGGCGTCCTGCCCCGCGGTCAGCCGGCGCGCGGCCTGCGTCCAGAGCCGCAGCAGCGCGGCGACCGCGTCACGATCCTCGGCGACGACGTCGAAGGCGACGAAGTGCAGCCGGTCCTGCGCCGGTGTGGTGATGCCGGCCTGGTGCGCGCCGGTGAACGGGACGGCGTCCGCGGGTGAGGGCCCGGTCGCCGCCGGAGCACCACCGGTGGTGTCCTCCACCGACGCCCGGCCGACGACCGCGCCGGCGGCGCCCGAGGCGAGCACGCCGGCGGTACCGGCCCCGGCCAGGCCGAGGAGCCGACGGCGGGACAGGCCCGCGGTGGGGGGCTGCCGAGTGGTGTCGCTCATACCTCTTCCAGCCGATCGGCGGACGGGGTCGACGCCGCGCCCCGGCCCGCCTGGCGGAGCCCCTCCGGCTGCGTGCGTCGACCAGGGGAAACAGTAGTGGCCGGACGGCTGTTCCCCAGCGGCTTGCCAGCGCCGCTCCGTGGCTGTGACGGTGAGCACCCGGGAGTCTCCGCCGGCAGCTCCGCGATGATCAGGGACCGGACCCGACCACCACGGGTCACGACGACGACGACGACGACGAAGGACGAGGTGGGGCGACGATGCCCGAGACCGTTTCCCGCGAGGACGCCGGCGGCGTCGCCACCCTCACGCTGCTGCGCGCCGGGCTCACCCACCAGTCGCGGCGCGAGCTGCTCGACGCCGTCCGCGCGGTCGGCGCCGACGAGTCGGTGCGCGCGATCGTGCTCACCGGCACCGGGCGCGCCTTCTGCGTCGGCCAGGACCTCGCCCAGCACGTCGAGGCGCTGCGCGGGGACGCCGCCACGTCGCTGTCGGTGGTCGAGGACGAGTACAACCCGCTGGTCCTGGCGCTCGCCGCGCTGCGCGTGCCGGTGGTCGTCGCGATCAACGGGGCCTGCGCGGGCGCCGGCATGGGCATCGCGCTCGCCGGTGACCTGCGGATCGCCGCCGCGGGTGCCAAGTTCACGACCGCCTTCACCGGCATCGGCCTGTCCAGCGACTCCGCGCTGGCCTCCCGGCTGGTGCACTGCGTCGGCGGCTCCCGGGCCGCGGAGATCCTGCTCCTGCCCGACGCCTTCCCCGCCGAGACCGCCGCGACGTGGGGCCTGGTGCACCGCGTCGTCGAGCCGGACCAGGTGCTGCCCGAGGCCCAGGCCCTGGCCGCCCGGCTGGCCGCCGGCCCCACCGCCGCGTACCGGGCGCTCAAGACCGTCCTGGCCACCGCCGCCACCGACGCCCTCGAGGACACCCTCGCCCTGGAGGCCCGGCTGCAGACCGAGCTCGGGAAGACCGCCGACCACCGCGAGGCCGTCGAGGCGTTCCTCGAGAAGCGGGCACCGCGCTTCACCGGGCGCTGACAGCAGCCCCGGGCCTTTGCTCACTGACCGCAGTACCTGAACTCCGCCCCGTACGGACACGAGCACACCGGTACGCCGGTCGGCGTCCGTGAGCCGGTCCCGGCCGGGGAGCGGCGACCGGGCTGACAGGCTCCTGCGGAGATCGTCGGAGGGGGACACGTGACGGAGCTGGCGCAGCCACGCGGGGAACGGCAGGCCGACAGGACCGGCGGGACGGCGCACCGGCCGCTCCCCCGGCGGGTCGTGATGACCGGCAACACCGTGGCGCAGGTGCCGCCGCCGCGTCCGGCGCTGACCAGCGACCTGGCCGCGCCGATCGGGCGGCCGGTGCGCACCAAGCCCGCCGCGCTGCGGCTGGTCACCGGGCTGTGGGGCGCCGGCGCGGCCGCCGTGGCCACCGGCCTGGCCGCCACCCTGGCCGACGGCGTCGCGCTGCGCGAGCGGCTGACCGCGACCGCCACCGCCGCGGACCCGGCCGCCCCGGTCGACGTGGTGCGCGACAGCGTGGCGGCCACCACCGCGCTGGTCACCGGCAGCGTGGCGGTGCTCGTGCTGGTCGCCCTGGCCTGCGTGGCGCTGGTCGGGCGCGGCCGGTCGTGGGCCCGCTGGGCGCTGCTGGTCACCACGCTGCCGCTGCTGCTCGCCCTCGACATCACGCAGAGCGTCGTCACCGGCGGAGCCGACCTCGACCGGATCGCGCTACTGGCCGCCGCCGGGCTGTTCGTGCTCGGGCTGGTCCCGCTGCTCAGCCGGTCCGCCCGCGCCTGGTTCCGGCCCGACCGCGGCTGACCAGCCGTCCAGCCCGGCGAGCAGCGCCTCGCACGAGCGGACGACGACGTCGGCCGCGTCCACCGCGGCGCGGTCGGCGAGCGGGTCGGCGGCCGCCCCCCGCCAGCGGTCCAGCGCCCGGCGGGCCGCCGTCCGCAGGGCCGGCTCGGAGGCGTCCTCCGGCAGGCCGAGCCGCGCGGCGGGGGTCGTGCCGTCGGCGCCCAGGAGCCGCTCCGCGTCGTCGCGCAGGGCCGCCGGCAGCGGGCCCGCGGCCGAGCGGGAGCGGGCGAGGAGGTCCAGCTCACCGAGGTCGGCCGCGGCCAGCCGCAACCGCTCCGCCTCGGCCCGCAGCTCGTCGTCGCCCTCGACCGGGTGCTCGGCGAGCACGCCCTCCAGCAGCCGCAGCGCCGTCCCGGCCTTGAGCTGCGGAGCGCGGTCGGTGAAGTGCACCCGCAGCAGCCGCTGCAGCTCCGCTAGCCCGCTGCGGCGCACCAGCTCGTCGGCGAGCCCGGGAGCGTCGGCGACGCCGGCCCGGATGAGCGTGACCGCCAGCCGGATGCCGAACAGCCCCAGCCGGTCGAGCAGAGACCTCCGGACGTCGGCCGACAGCGGCACCGGCGCCTCCGGCCGGCAGAACCGGTCCGCGGTGAGCAGCAGCGGCGACACCTGCGCCTGGTCGGCGGTGGCCATGCCGTGCAGCGCGACGAAGTCCCCGTGCCGCAGGGTCCGCCCGGCCAGGGCCAGCAGCCCGGCGACCGGCACCACCGCCGAGCTCACCGCCGCCAGCTCCGGGTCCTCCGACATCCGCCGGGCCACCGCGCCGGCGGCCAGCAGCGCGTCCAGCCGGCCGGCGCCCACCTCGTCGGCGCGGGACAGCACGGTGATCGTCGTGGTGTGGCCCGGGCCCGCCTCGGTGCCGGCCTGGAACCCGGCCAGGACGGCGACGTCCTCCGGCTGCGGCTGGCGGGTGAGGAAGACGACCGCGTCGGCGCCCGACGGGCCGGGTCCGGCGTCGAGGAACGTGCGGGTGCGGGCGCTGGTGCCGGCCGACAGCGAGGAGATGCCGGGGGTGTCGACGACGGTGGCGGGCAGCAGGTCGGCGGCCGGCCACTCGACCAGCAGGTGCGAGACCTCCTCCGGCGGGGTGCCGCCGAGCTCCAGCCGCAGGCCGCCGTCGGCCCGGCGGACCGGCAGGCCGCGCTGCCCGCCGTCGGCGTCGTGCAGCACCACCCGCGGGGTGGCGCCGTGCCGGTAGAGCGTGACCACGCGGGTGCACTCGCCGGCGTCGGTGGGCGCGATCCGCGCCCCCACCAGGGCGTTGAGCAGGGTGGACTTGCCCGACTTGACCCGGCCGACCAGCGCCAGGCGCAGCGGCTCGTCCAGCCGCCGGCGCGAGGCCCGCAGCCGGTCGGCGACCTCCGGGACGGCGTCGTAGCGCTCGACCGCCGCGTCCAGCAGCGCGCGGACACCCTCCAGCACCGTCGGCTGCGCGGTCCTCATGCCGCCGGCACCGCCGCCCGGCCCAGCTGGCGGACGTCGGCGGCCAGCCGGTCCAGCTGCGCCAGTCGCAGCCTCAGGTCGCGGATCCGCGCGTCCCGCTCTGCGGTCGCCTCCTTGGTCGAGCGCTGCGCGGCGGCGACCGCGTCGGCCAGCGAGCGGGACATCTCCTCGGCGGTGTCGGTGATCAGGTCGCGCAGGGTGCGGGAGACGGTGCGCAGCCGGTCCTTGAGCTGCTTGCCCACCTGGAAGACCACCTCCTCCAGGTGCCGGCGGACGACGGCCTTCGCCTCGGACTGGCGGCGGGAGATCCGCTGCTTCTTGTCGTCGGTGTAGGCCTTGCGCCCCAGGAGCACGCCCGCGGCCAGGGACACCGGGTTGATGATCGCCATCCCGGCCAGGCTGGTGACGAGCCCGGTCATGAGGACGCCGGTGTAGGAGCCGCGCAGCCCGATGAGCGTGCGCTCCCGCAGCGTCATGGCCCCGTCGTCGATGTCGGGCAGGTCGATGAGCGTCTCCAGCGCGTCACCGGCCGCCCCGACCGACAGCGCCGGCACCGCGGCCCCGCCGTCGCGCGCGAACTGCTCGATCACCCGCTCGGCCAGCCACTCCGAGCGCTGCTCGGCCCACACGTAGCTGTCGGCGACGGCGGCGGCGATCCGCCGGTCCAGCCACTCGGCGATCTCCGGCCACGTCGGCCCGGGGTCCTGCGCGTCGATGGCCTCCTCGGCCTCGCGGGTCACCACCCGCGAGCGGTCGCGGAGGTCGAAGTCGATGTCGCTCATGAGGTCGGTGACCCCGTCGCCCAGCACCTGCTGCCAGCGCGACGACCGCCGGCGCAGGTCGTCGGCGGCCGCCTTGGCCTCCTCCAGCCCGCGCAGCAGCTCCTCGCGGCCGGCCGGGTCCTCCAGGCCGGAGAGCTCCGAGCGCACCGCCAGGGCGAGGTGCTCGGTCACCGCGGCGACGTCGTGCACCAGCGCGCGCCGGGCCAGCACCTCGGCGCGGTCCACCACCTGGCGGCGCAGGTGGTCGACCAGCGCGCCGATGCCGGACTCCTCGTGCAGCTCCCGGTCGCGGTGCTGAACGGCCAGCTGGGCCAGCGCGGCGGAGACGGGGAACAGCGGCGCGTCGATGCCGCGGGCGGCCAGGTGGCCGCGGTCGAGCTCGGCCACGGCGCGCCAGGACGGGCAGGCGTCGGTCTTGGTGAGGACGCAGACGACGGTCGGGCAGAGCGCGCGGGCCTGGTCGAGGAAGGCCATCTCCGGAGCGGTGAACTCCTGGCTGGCGTCGGACACCAGGACGACGGCGTGCGCGCTGGGCAGCAGGTCGACCGTCCGCAGCGCGCGGGCCGTGCCGACGCCGCCGACGCCCGCGGTGTCGACCAGCTCCAGCCCGTCGAGCAGCCGGCGCGGCAGCTCCACCTCGGCCTGCAGCAGCCGCTCGGCGTCGCGGCCGGTCACCCGGGCGGCGACCTGCTCGATCGGCACCGGTACCCGCTCGGTGGGCGGGTCCGCGGCGCCGGCGTCCGGCCCGGTGGCGAGCACCAGCGTCGCCCGGGGCGCCTCCCCGGCCCGCACGACCGTGGGAACGACGGTGGCCACGTCGTCGGCCACCGGGCAGACCGGGGCCCCCACCAGCGCGTTGACCAGCGAGCTCTTTCCCTGCTTCGGCTCGCCCACGACCAGGACGCGCACCCCCGGCTCCTGGCCGCGGGCCCGTGCCTGGACCAGCCGCCGGTGCAGGTCCGGCCGCTCGCACGCCTGGGCGAGGGCCATCGCCCGCTCGAGCACCTGCGCTGACGCGACCACGACACCTCCTGGGGGAGTCCCCGGTCTACCACCCGGACGGGCGGGGGCGGGCAGGACACGACCCGGCCCGGGCGACCCCGTGGGGCGTCCGGGCCGGGTGACCGGGGATCAGGCGACGGGGTCCGCGTCCAGCACGAGCGAGTCCTCGTACTCGGTCTCGACCTCGGTGGTGAAGGAGTCCTCCGGGTTGAACGACTCCTCGATCTCCACCGAGTTGTCGGTGGTGAAGGAGTCCTCGACCCGGACAGAGTTGTCCTCCTCGTTGGTGAACGAGTCCTCCACCCGGACGGAGTTGTCCTCCTCGTTGGTGAACGAGTCCTCGACCTGCAGCGAGTTGTCCGAGTTGTCGTTGCCGATGTTCTCGAACTCGTTGCCGTTGAAGGAGTCGTCGACGCCGTCGTTGTCCTCCGACAGGTCGTTGCCGTTGAACGAGTCGTTCACGACGGTCACGTCGTCGACGGTGGTGTTGTCGCCCACCTGGCCGCCGCGATCGGCGATGACGTCGTTGTCCTCGTTGTTGCTGCCGATGTCGTTGCCGTTGAAGCTGTCGACGGCCTGGTTGCCGCCGAGGTTGATCGGGCTGTCCTCGACGCTGACCTCCACCTCGGTGTTGCCGACCTCGTTGCCGTTGCCGATCACGCCGTCCCCGTCGATGTCGTTGCCCGACTGCACGGGGTTGAACGAGTCCTCGACGTTGAACGAGTCGTTGACGGAGCGGTCGCTGTTGTCGAGGGAGAGGTCGCCGTCCACCTCGAGGTCGTCGCCGACGACGACGCCGCCGTTGTTGTCGATCTGGTTCACGTCGCCGTCGACGTCACCGAAGATCGCCTGCGCGTCGCCACTGACCCAGATGCTGTGGGAGGCGTCGAGCGAGACGTGGGTCTCGGTGTTCGTGTACTGGATGTGCTGCAGGTGGGTGATCACCACGGTCTCGGACCCGGCCACCGGCGCCGGCGCCCCGCCGACGCCACCGTGGTGGTGCCCGCCGTCGTGGTGGTCGTCGTCGCGGTCGTGCCGGTCGTCGTCCCGCCGGGCCGGGCGGTACCCGTGGTCGCGGTCGTCGTCGTCCCGGTCGGGGCGCCGGGCGCCGGCCACGCCGCCGCGGTCGTCGTCGTCGCAGGAGTCGCGGCCACCCCAGCCGCCGACCGTCGAGTGGTCGGTGACGATCGGCATGAGCGCCGCGACGTCGTCGGCGGTGGCGTCGGACAGGCCGGCGGCGTCCAGCGTGCCCTGCGGGTCCGCCTCGTAGGCGGCCGCCTTCTCCGGGTCCTTGAAGAGCTCGAGGATGAAGTCGAGCAGCGTGCTGGCGAGGGTCGACATGGCTGGCACTCCCTGATCGTGGTTCGTCACTGTGGGTCGTGGTCATCGAGCCGTCCGCCGTGGGGCGGCTGCCGACAGGAGTGCAGCGGCCCCGGCGTGCCCCCGGCATCGGGTCCGATCCCCCAACCGTCGTCACCCGATTGCGGGGCGCCCGTTGACTCCCCGTTAGGGGCTGCGGGGTGTCGCCCCCCACTTACCGTCCGCATGCGTCGGATGCGTGCGCCACCGGGGACAGGAGGGCCGCGACCGCCCTACGGTCCGGGTTCCCGGCCGGTCCGACGAAGGGCCCCGGGGGAGTGGAAACGGACCGGGGGGCCCTGTGCGCAACGGCGAGTACGGGTTGGGGATCGACATCGGTGACGGCACGGTCGCCGTCGCGGTGTGTGAGGCAGGGGACGGGGGCGGCGCGGAGGCGCTCCCCCTCGGGGACCCGGGGTGCCGGGTGATGGCGCGGGTCGGCGCCCCGGTGCCGGTGTACGACGGCGACGTCCCGGTCGCGGCCGAAGACCTCGCCGCCGCGGCCGTCCAGCGGGCCCGCGGGGTCGCCGCCGGCCGCGCCGGGCGCCCCGACTCCTGGACCGTGGTGACCGTCCCGCCCAGCTGGGGCGGGCACCGGCGGGCGGTGCTGGCCCGCGCCCTGGAGTCCGCCGGCGTGCCCCGGTTCTCGCTGGTGTCCGGTGCGGTGGCCGCGGTGCAGCACCACGTCAGCACCGGCGACCTGCCGGCCGAGCCGACGGTCGCCGTCTACGACCTCGGGGCGAGCAGCCTGGACACCGCCGTCGTCGGCCCCACCCCCGACGAGCCCCTGGCGCACCTCGCCGTCCCCCCTGCCCCCCTGCCGTGGGGCGGCCGGGACGTCGACGACCTCGTGCTGGGCCTCGTCCGCCCCTACACGGACCTCCCGGCCGGTGAGCCGGGGACCCGCGACGCGGCCCGCGCGCTGCGGGCCGCCTGCGTCGCCGCCAAGGAGGCGCTCGCGGCGGAGACGGCGGTGGACGTCGACGGCGGCTCCGGACCGGTCCGCGTCACCCGCGAGGAGCTCGACGAACTGCTGGCCGGACCGGCGCGGGCGTCGGTGGCGGCGCTGGCCGCCACGGTCGCCGCCGCCGGGGTGGACCTCCACCGGCTGGACGCCGTGGTGCTCGCCGGCGGAGGAGGACGGCTGCCGCTGGTCGCCGAACTGCTCTCCGGCGAGCTGGACCGCCCGGTGGTGGTCGGCCCCGACCCCGCACTCTCCGCGGCCCTCGGCGCGGCCGGGCTCGCCGCGGAGGCGATCGCGGCCGAGCCGGCTCCCGACGCCGCCGGCACCGCCCTCGTCGCTGTGGACGACGCGCCGCCGGCTGCCCGGGGCCGGCGCCGCCCGCAAGTCGGATCC